>JBOIEM010000057.1:0-3525 GCA_050741115.1 Burkholderiales bacterium | reverse complement strand
GTTGTAATGGCAGCAGGCACAGCGCTTTCCCGCATGAAGTTCCTTCTCGCAATGGCTTTGACGGCGCTGCTTGCCGGCTGCGGCAGCGCGGAAACGCCCAAGTTCAAGCTCACCGACGTCACGGGGGCGGGCTTCGGAAAAGAACTCAACCTCACCGATCACAATGGAAAACCGCGCACGCTGGCGGACTTCCGCGGCAAGGTGGTGACGGTGTTCTTCGGCTTCACGCACTGCCCGGATGTCTGCCCCGTGACGCTCGCAGAAATGGCGCAGGTGGTGAAGGCGCTCGGCCGTGATGGCGACAGGGTCCAGGTGTTGTTCGTGACCGTGGACCCGGAACGCGACACGCCGCAAGTGCTCAAGCAATATGTGCCGTCGTTCAACCCGGGCTTTCTCGGGCTCTACGGCGATGCCGGGGCGACCGCGCGCGCCGCGAAGGCATTCAAGGTCTACTTCCAGAAGCAGCCGGCAAAGGATGGAAGCTACAGCGTGGACCACTCCGCCGGCACCTACATTCTCGACCGCGAGGGCAGGCTGCGGCTCTTTGCCCAGTACGGCGCTGGCGCGCCGGCGCTACTGCACGACATCCGGCTCCTGCTCGCCTCTTAGAAATGAAAAAGCCCCGGGGTCGCCGGGGCTTCGGCTTGCGGCCCGGCGCGCTACGCCGCTTGGGCGCCGATCACGTTCTTCATCCGCGCGAGGGCCTTCGCCTCGATCTGCCGGATGCGCTCGGCGGAAACGCCGAACTCGGAGGCGAGATCGTGCAACGTCGCCGCGTTCTTCTCGGCGAGCCAGCGCGCCTTGATGATGCGGCGGCTGCGGGGATCGAGGATCGCGAGCGCCCGCGCAAGCCCCTCGCCGCGCAGGCGCGCGGTCTCCTCGTGCTCGAGGAGGCGGCCGGGCTCGGCGTCCTCCGCCACCAGATACGAGATCGGCGCGAACGCCTCCTCGTCGTCGCCGCCCACGGGCTCGAGCGCGATGTCCTTGCCGGTCAGGCGCGTTTCCATCTCGACCACTTCGTCGGGCTTGACCCCGAGCTGCCGGGCGACCGTTTTCACGTCCTCGGCCCCGAGGCTCGCGAGGCTCGCCTTCAGGCTCCTCAGGTTGAAGAAGAGCTTGCGCTGCGCCTTGGTGGTGGCGATCTTCACGATGCGCCAGTTGCGCAGGACAAACTCGTGGATCTCGGCGCGGATCCAGTGCACGGCGAACGACACCAGCCGCACGCCGCGCTCGGGGTCGAAGCGCTTCACCGCCTTCATGAGGCCGATGTTGCCTTCCTGGATGAGGTCCGCCTGCGGCAGCCCGTAGCCGAGGTAGCCGCGCGAGATTGCGACGACCACGCGCAGGTGCGAGAGCACCAGCTCGCGCGCGGCCTCGAGGTCGCCCGCGCCGCGGTAGCGCCGGGCAAGCTCCCGCTCCCGCTCCGCGGTGAGGAGCGGCAGGCGGTTGACGGTCTGGATGTAGGTTGCCAGGCTGCCCGCAGCCGATGGGACTGGAAATGCAAAGCTCGTCATGATAACCCCTTGGGACGCTATGTTAGCACTCTAGGCATGAGAGTGCCAGAGTCGTGAAAAGTTCATTCCATTCATGAGGTTAATCCACGAAGCCGGGCCGGATATGGGCCTCAAATCAGGGGCTTGGAGGGACGCGGCTAGCGCGGCTCGATTGCGGCGAGATGCTGGTTGACCGAGAGCCAGGAACCGAACCAGCCGAGCGCGGCGGAGAAGGCAAGGAGGCTTCCGCTATCCTCCAAGCCGAGTTGCTGCAGCTCGATCTGGGCGGCGTAGAGGCGGGACAGCTCGGTTAGCTCGCCATTGAGGATGGTGACGCCCGCCCAGATGATCGCCCCCGCCGCCAGGCCGCCCGCCAGTCCCTGCAGGGCGCCGTAGTAGAGGAACGGCCGGCGGATGAACGAATCGGTCGCGCCGATCAGCCTGGAGACCTCGATCTCCTCGCGCCGGGTGAGGATCTGCAGCCGGATGGTATTGAAGGTCACGGCCACCAGGGCAAACGCGAACAGGGTCGCCAGCAGCCAGACCGCCAGCAGCGCGGCCCGGAGTCCGGCTTCCAGCCGTCGCGCCCAGTCGGCGTCGAGCTGCACGTGCGTGACCTTGGGCCAGCCGCGCACTTCGTCGCGCAGCTGTTCCAGCGCCTCCGGCGCGGTGTCCCGCGGCAGCACCACGAACGCGTCCGGCAGCGGATTGCCGGGCAGGCTGTCGACGACGTCCGCGAGCCCGGTGCTCGCCTTCAGTTCCCGCAAGGCCTCGTCGCGCGGAACGTAGCGCGCCTCGCGCACGGTCGGGTGCTGCTGCAGCCGCGCCGCGATCCGCTTGACCTCGGCGGGGCCGGCATCGAGCGCGAGGAACACCGAGAGCTGCGGATCGGAGCCGAGCGAGCGCGTGAGTCCCTGGAGGTTGACGAGCGCGACGTACAGCCCCACCGGCAGGGCGAGCGCGACGCCGATGACGCTCACATTGAGGAGCGTGGCGACCGGCGTGCGCAGGAGCCGCGCGAGCGTCGTGCGGAGCGCATCGAGATGATTCCACAGCCAGTTCTTCACGCCGCGAGTTTTCCTTCTTTAAGCACCACCAATCGTGGCTTCATGCGGGCCGCGAACAATGCGTCGTGGGTGGCGATCACCACGGTCACGCCGACCTGGTTGAAAGAGCGGAACAGCTCGCCGATGCCGGCGGCGTAGGCGGCGTCGAGATTGCCGGTCGGCTCATCGGCGAGCAGGATCGCGGGCCGGTGCACGATGGCGCGCGCGATGGCGAGCCGCTGCTGCTCTCCGCCGGAGAGCCGGATCGGGTGGACCTTCTCCTTGGCGAGGAGCCCCACCTTGTCGAGGGCCGCCCGCACCCGGCGCGCCGCCTCGCGCCGCTCGAAACCGGTGACGGCGAGCGGCAGCATCACGTTGTCGAACGCCGAGCGGTCGAACAGCAGCTTCTGATCCTGGAAGATGAGGCCGAGCTTGCGGCGCAGGAAGGGCACCGCGCGCGGGCGCAGCGCGCCCACGTTCTGGCCGCTGACGATGACGCTGCCGCTCGTCGGCCGCTCGATCGCCGCCATGAGCTTGAGCAGCGTGCTCTTGCCGGCCCCGGAAGGCCCGGTGACGAACACGATTTCGCCGGCTTCGATCGCCAGCGTGACGCCGCGCAGCGCCTCCAGTCCGCCCGGATAGCGCTTGGTGACATGGCTGAACGAAATCATGCAGTTACGCGTGGGGCCTGGCCGTTAGTAAGCGCTCACCGGGGCGGTACAGCGGGGTCTTCGTCGGAACATACATGCCCGGATCCGGGTTCCATCAGTCGAAGAGTGCCGAGACGAACTCCCCGGCATGGAATGGCCGCAGGTCGTCGAGGCCTTCGCCGACGCCGGCAAAGCGCACCGGGATCGGCCGCTCCCGCGCGATCGCGGCGATGACGCCGCCCTTGGCGGTGCCGTCGAGCTTGGTCACGATCAGCCCGGTGACGCCGATCGCGTCATCGAACGCGCGCACCTGCGCGAGGGCGTTCTGGCCGGTGT
>JBOIEM010000056.1:0-11278 GCA_050741115.1 Burkholderiales bacterium | reverse complement strand
CCTGCATCGGCGCGTTGATCGCGGCGCGCTCCGCGCCCTGGCGGCGCGCGGGATTGCTGCTCGTGATCTCCGGCAGCCACAGCCGGCGGCCGAACACCGTTTCGACATATCCCGTCTCGCGCGCCGCCTCACGCGTGCGCTTCATGTAGTCCGCGACGCCTGGATACCGCGTGAAATAGCGGTCCATGTACTGTTGCGCCGCCGCGCGCTCCAGCCCGAGCTGGCGTGCCAAGCCGAATGCCGACATGCCGTAGATCAGGCCGAAGTTGATGACCTTGGCGTAGCGTCGCTGCTCCGCGCCGACCGCCTTCGGGCTCAAGCCGAAAATCTCCGCCGCCGTCGCGGTGTGGATGTCCTCTCCCGCGGCGAACGCCGCGAGCAGGCTCGCATCCTGCGAGATGTGCGCCATGATCCGCAGCTCGATCTGGGAGTAGTCGGCCGAAACGATGCTGCTGCCGGCGGACGCGACAAACGCCTCCCGGATGCGGCGCCCTTCGGCGGTGCGGATGGGGATGTTCTGCAGGTTGGGATCGTTGCTCGCGAGCCGGCCCGTCACCGCGATCGCCTGGCCATAGTTGGTGTGAACACGCCCCGTCTTCGGATGGAGCGACTCCGGCAGCTTGTCGGTGTAGGTGGACTTGAGCTTCGCCAGCGTGCGGTAGTCGAGGATCAGCTTCGGCAGCGGATGATCGAGCGCCAGCTCCTCGAGCGATTCCTCATCGGTCGAGGGCTGGCCCGAGGGGGTCTTCTTGACGGGCTTCAGCCCCTGCTTCTCGAACAGGATCTCCTGGATCTGCCGCGGCGAGTTGATGTTGAACGGCTGCCCGGCCTGCGCGTGCGCTGCGGCCTCGATCGCCGCCATCTTCTCGCCAAACTCGCGCGAGAGCTCATTGAGCAGCGCAACGTCGAGCAGCACGCCGTGGCGCTCCATCCTGAACAGCACCCCGGTGAGCGGAATCTCCATCTCGCGGTAGATGCGCTCGAGCTTCGCCTCGGCCTGCACCTGCGGATAGAGCGCCTGGTGCAGCTTGAGCGTCACGTCGGCGTCCTCCGCCGAGTACTCGGTGGCGCGCTCCACCGTGACCTGCTCGAAGCCGATGCGCGCCGCGCCCTTCCCCGTCACCTCGTCGTAGGTGATGGTCTTCACGCCGAGGTGGCGCTCCGCCAGGCTGTCCATGTCGTGGGGGCGGTGGCTCTCCAGCACGTACGACTGCAGCAGGGTGTCGTGCGCGACGCCCGCGAGCCGGATGCCGTGGTTGGCGAGAACGTGCATGTCGTACTTGGCGTTCTGGCCGAGCTTCGCGCGACCGGCATGCTCGAGCCACGGCCGCATTCGCCCGAGGACCGCATCGCGCTCGAGCTGTCCCGGCGCCCCGGCGTAGCGGTGCGCAAGCGGCACGTACGCCGCGGCGCCCGCCTCGACCGAGAACGACAGCCCCACCAGCTCCGCTGTCAGGGGATCGAGGCTCGTGGTTTCCGTGTCCAGGGCGACCAGATCGGCGGTCTCGAACTTCTTCAACCAGGCCTCGAGCTGCTTCTCGGTGAGGACCGTCTCATAGTTGCGCGGCGACTGGCCATCGACGGTTAATGGCTCGGGCAGCGCGTCCACCGCGTCCTGCGCGCCTCCCGCCTCGCGCTTCTTGCCTCCCTCATCGAGCTCTTTGCGCCAGCTCTTGAACCCGAAGCGGTCGAAGAGCTCCGCCAGCTTCGCGGAATCGCGCGGCCGCATCGCGAGATCGCCCGGTTTGACCGGCAGGTCGACGTCGCTCTTTATCGTGAGGAGCTGGCGCGCCGTGGGCAGCCAGTCGAGGCTCTTACGCAGGTTCTCCCCCGCCACGCCGGGGATTTCGGAAGCATGGCTCACCAGATTGTCGAGCGTGCCGTACTGCTCGAGCCATTTGACGGCGGTCTTCGGCCCCACCTTGTCCACTCCCGGCACATTGTCCACGCTGTCGCCGACCAGGGTGAGGTAATCGACCATGCGCTCGGGCTTGACGCCGAACTTGCCCGTCACGCCGGCCTCATCGAGGATCTCGCGCTCGCCGGTTCGGGGATCGACGTTCTCGATGATGACGGCGGAATCCACGAGCTGCGCAAGGTCCTTGTCGCCGCTCGCGATGATCACGCACAGGCCCTCGCGCCCGGCCTGCCGGGCGAGCGTCCCGATCACGTCATCCGCCTCCACTCCCTCGACCTCGAGCAGCGGCCAGCCCATGGTGGCGATGGTTTCCTTGAGCGGCGCGATCTGGGAGGCGAGCTCCTCCGGCATCGGCGGGCGGTTGGACTTGTATTCGGCGTAGATCTCGTCGCGGAAGGTCCTGCCCTTCGCGTCGAAAATGCAGGCGACGTAATCGGCGGGATGGTCCTTGTGCAGCCGGCGCAGCATGTTGATGACGCCGAAGATCGCCCAGGTCGGCTCGCCCTTCTTGTTGCGCAGGTCGGCGCGCTGCAGCGCGTGGAACGCGCGAAAGAGGTACGACGAGCCGTCGACCAGAAGCAACGTCTTCATGATTTCCGCTACAGGGTGGGCGTGCACCGATTATAATAGTCATCAGGAGCGGACGCCGGATGCGCCGCCTCAATTGCCTCATGTCAATGCGCTCATTTATCGCCGGCTTGCTGCTTGCCGCGTCGCTGCCGGTCGCGGCGCAGCAGGCGAAGCCGCCGGAGCTCCAGCCGCTGCCGGAGCCGCCGCCACCGCCGCCGGGCTACGAGCTCGACCCGGCGCTCGAGCCGCAGGTGACCATCATCAAGCGCGGCACCGACACCGTCGAGGAGTACCGCATCGGCGGCAAGCTCTACATGATCAAGATCACGCCCGCAAAGGGCAGGCCCTACTACCTGGTCGACAACCGGGGCGACGGAAGCTTCGTGCGCTACGACAACTACGACACCGGGATGCGGCCGCCGATGTGGGTGATCTTCCAGTTCTGACGTCCGTCGATCGGGAATCGTGAAACGCGGGCCCGCGGGGGTTTGCGATTCCGCGTTCACCCTTTACCATTCCCGGCATGTCGGTATTCACCACCGTCAGTCGCGAGGCGCTCGGCGCCTGGCTCAGGAACTACTCCGTCGGCACCCTCACCGTTCTCGAAGGGATACCCGCCGGAATCGAGAACACCAATTACTTCGTCACGACGAGCCAGGGTCGCTTCGTTCTCACCCTGTTCGAGAAGCTCACGGCCCGGGAGCTGCCGTTCTACCTGCGGCTGATGGCCCACCTGTCGGGTCACGGCATCCCCTGCCCGCGCCCGATCGCAAGCCGCTCGGGCAGGTTGCTCGGCCGTCTGAACGGCAAGGCGGCGGCGCTGGTGAGCTTTCTCCCCGGCAAGGATGTCGAGGCTCCCACCGCCGGGCAATGCGCCCACGCCGGTGCGATGCTCGCGAACATCCATGCTGCCGGCGCGTCCTACGCCGGTAGGATGGACAATCCGCGCGGGGCGAAGTGGTGGACGTCGGTCGCGCCCCGCGTCGCGCGCTTCCTCGGCGCGGAGGACGCGGCGCTGCTGCGCGCGGAGGTGCGGTTCCAGTCGCGGCAGCGCCTGCGGGGACTGCCGCGCGGGGCCATCCACGCCGATCTCTTCCGCGACAACGTGCTGTTCGAGAACGGGCGCATCTCCGGCGTGATCGACTTCTATTTCGCCTGCACCGGCGCGCTGCTCTACGACGTCGCGATCAGCGTAAACGACTGGTGCGTGCTCGAGGGCGGCGGCCTCGACGACGCCCGCGTCGCGGCGTTGCTCGCGGCCTACGGCAGGGTGCGGCGGTTCACCGCGGCCGAGCGCGCCGCGTGGCCGGCCATGCTGCGCGCGGGAGCGCTGCGGTTCTGGGCGTCGCGCCTCCACGATTTCTACCTGCCGCGCCCGGGCGTGCTCACTCACGCCAAGGATCCGGGGCACTTCCGCAGGATACTGGCGGCGCACATCGCCCGCGGCAAGCGGCAGCCCCCGCTCGCCGGCTGACACCTATAATGGCCGCAGGCATGGAAGCCAGAGTCGTCGCAGCGGGCAGGGGCTGGCAGTGGCTCATCGAGGGATACGGCCTGTTCCGGAAGAATCCCGTCACGTGGCTCGCGCTGACCATCGTGATCGCCCTGATGTGGGCGGTGGCGTTCATCATCCCGGTGCTGGGTCCGCTGCTGTTCAACCTGCTATCTCCGGCGCTCTTCGCGGGACTGATGATCGGGTGCCGCGCGGTCGAGATCGGGGAGCCGCTGGTGGTCGGGCACCTCTTCGCCGGCTTCAGGCGGCATGCCGCGCCGCTGGTGACCGTCGGCGGCGTCTACCTGGTCGGGACCGTCGTCGTGGTCGGCATCGTGCTGGTGATCGCCGGCGACGCGACGCTGTCGACGGCGCTGACGAAACCGGGAGCCGATATCGAAGCGCTGAGAGCGGCGGCGCGCAGCATGATGCTCGCCTTTAGCGTCGGCGCGGCGGTCTACCTCCCGCTGCTCATGCTCATCTGGTTCGCGCCGCTGCTCGTGGTGTTCAACGGGGTCGCGCCGGTAGCGGCCATGAAGCTGTCGTTGGCCGCGTGCGTGAGCAATACGGTGCCCTTCCTGGTGTACGGCGCGGCGATACTGCTGGCAGGAATGGTACTTTCCCTGCCGGCGGTCCTCGGCCCCATCGGCGGCGTGCTGGTGATCGCGTCGTTCGTGGCCTCGATTCCCGTGCTGGTGTGCTCGGTCTACACGAGCTACCGGGACATCTTCACCGCGCGCGAGTCGAGTCCCGGCTAAATGGCTGACAAGCCATTTGCCGCTGTCCATTTCCCCTCTCCACTCGGGAGAGGGGGAAGGGGTGAGGGGTCGAGCATCGCGATGCTCGCTAGGCTGGTGCGAGCTTCGCGTACTCCAGCATCAGCCACTTCAGCCCGCCGTCCCTGAAGCTAACCTGCACGCGGGCATCGGGGCCGCGCCCCTCCGCGCTGACGATGACGCCGGCGCCGAAGGTGGGATGCACGACGCTTTGGCCGACCCGCCATGGTGTGCCGGAATGGCGTGATTCGTGACGCGTGACTCGTGACTCGTGGCTTGTGGTTCGCATCGCGCCTTTGCCGGATCCTGGATCCCGCATCCCGAACCCCGCGTTGACGCGGCGCATCAGCGCCTCGGGGATCTCGTGGAAGAAGCGCGAGGCGATGCCGTAGCGCGTCTGGCCGTGCAGCAGGCGGCTTTGCGCAAACGACAGGTAGAGCCTGCGGCGCGCGCGCGTCAACGCCACATACATCAGTCGCCGCTCCTCCTCGATGCCGTCGGCCTCCGTCAGGCTGTTTTCGTGCGGGAACAACCCCTCCTCCAGCCCGCTCACGAACACGCTGTGGAACTCCAGCCCCTTCGCCGAATGCGCGGTCATGAGCTGCAGCGCGTCGGCGCCGGCTTCCGCCTGGTGCTCGCCCGCCTCCAGTGCGGCATGGGCAAGAAACGCGGTGAGTTCATCCGGCTCGTCCACCCCGGCGGCCTCCCCCGCCGGCTGCACGCTGCGCTCGGCGACGAAGGCTGCCGCGGCGTTGACGAGTTCCGAGAGATTCTCCAGGCGGTCGGCGCCTTCCTTCTCCGCCCGGTAGTGCGGCCTGAGCCCGCTCGCCTCGGCGACGTGCTCGATCACTTCCGGCAGCGGCAACCCGGCGGTGGCGCCGCGCATCTTCTCGATCAACGCGACAAACGCCGGGAAGCCCTTGCCGGACGAGGGACGAGGGATGAGGGATGAGGGATGATCTTCTCGGTTTCCATCGCTTCCCTCCGCCCTCCGCCCTCCGCCCTCATCCCTGCTCTTCCTGCCTTCTGCCTTCGCGCGCGCTGCCTGCCAGAGGCTCACCCCGCGTTCCTTGGCGAGCTCGGCGAGCTGCTCGAGACTGCGGTTGCCGACACCGCGCGCCGGGAAGTTGATCACGCGCGCGAGCGCCCCGTCATCGTCGGGATTCGCCACCAGCCGCAGGTAGGCGAGCGCGTGCTTCACTTCCTGGCGCTCGAAGAAGCGCAGGCCGCCGTAGACCCGGTACGGCATCCCCGCGGTGAAAAGGGCGTGCTCGAGCACCCGCGACTGCGCGTTGGAACGGTACAGCACCGCGATGTCGGCGAGCGCCACGCCCTCGGCGCGCAGCGATTGCGCTTCCTCGACGATGGACGCCGCCTCCTCGAGGTCGGTCGCCGCCGCGAACACCCGCAGCGGCTCGCCTTTCGCCTCCGCGGTCCAGAGATTCTTGCCGAGCCGGCGTCGGTTGTGGGCGATCAGCGCGTTGGCGGCGTCGAGGATGTGGCCATGCGAGCGGTAATTCTGCTCGAGCCGGATCACGCGCTCGATCGCGAAATCCTTCTGCAGATCCTGCATGTTGGCGGCGGAGGCTCCTCTGAAGGCGTAGATCGAGTTGTGCGTGACAATGCCGTTTGCGACGAAGTTGTGGGTAGGTTCCACGTTCAGGTCGACAATCCGACGCCGGGCGCGCGGCAGCCGCCGCACGCTCTGCACGGCGTCGAAGCGGCCTCTTTTGTCGACCATGACCATGCCGGGGCGCACCGCGCTCGCGCGAACAAAGGGGACCGATTGACTGTGCACGTGCGCTTTGAAGATGAATTCCCCGTTGATCGCCCGTTTCAGCTGGTCCGCGAATGCCATCGCCTTCCCAAAATCGGCGCGTACGATTTCCACCTTCCATCCTCGCCAGCCGCGTTTCCCTCGACGCACGATGAAACCCGCGCGTTCAAGCGCCCGTTTCCCCGCGGCATCAGATCCCATCAGGAAAACCCTGTGCATGGGATGCCGTCCCCGGCGATCCGCGCAAAGGGTGACGGTGATATTACGTCGGTTGGAATTGCGTGACCGCGGCCGCAGGTGCGGC
Source organism: Burkholderiales bacterium (assembly GCA_050741115.1). Classification (GTDB taxonomy): domain Bacteria; phylum Pseudomonadota; class Gammaproteobacteria; order Burkholderiales; family SG8-41; genus SG8-41. The sequence continues at coordinate 4,441 of JBOIEM010000056.1, read as the reverse complement.
TCATCGGCATCAAGGTCGAGGTCGCGTAGCAGTCGCTTCGCCGCGTTCTCCGTATCCAGGGAATCGAATACCCGGCGAATGTAGGTCAGTTCGTGGACGAGTCCGCTAGTTCCCTTGCCCTTTCTGGGGACAAAGGGAAGGGTCGGCAGCCCGTAGCGCAGGGAAAACAGCATTTCCTGGACGCGCGCTTCGTTTTCGCTCGAGTGGGCGGTCAGCACCCAGAGCGCATCAGCGTGCTCCTGCATGCTGCGCTGACGGAAGCCGACGATCGGCCGCTTCTGCCCCTTCGTGTAAACCTGTGTAGTGCCGACTCGATAGCCCACTCCGCACTTCGTCATCAGATAGGTGAAGTACGTTTGCGGCGTCTGGCCAAGAACGTACCCCGCGAAGTGCGTGTGTTCCGGCGTGCTGACGAGCGTTCGCCCGGAGCGCAAGCGGATCTCGACCAGACGTTCCGTCCGTGTTCGGGAGAAGGTTGCGGAGACGATCGCGGGCCGGAAATCGCCCGGACCAAAAGCCGACACCACCTTGTCGCCGGCATGCACACGCTCGATGCGGCGGGTTGTTCCGTCAGCCATTGCGACCCGCGTACCCTCAACCAGGCATTGATCGTCATCCCCGACCGCGAACACCGCGTTCCCCGCCCCGGCAAGCAACCTCAGCCAGCGGTACTGCAGCCGGTTGGTGTCCTGGAACTCGTCCACCAGGATGTGGCGGAAGCGCGCCCGGTAGTGGTCGCGCAGGACCGAGTTGCCCGCCAGCAGCTCGTAGGATCGCAGCAGCAGCTCCGCGAAGTCCACGACGCCCTCCTTCCCGCATTGCTCGTCGTAGGCGGCGTAGAGCTCCTGCATGCGCCGCGTGAACTCGTCGTGCGCCTCGACCTCGCGCGCGCGCAGGCCCTCTTCCTTGTTGGCCGCGATGAACCACTGGACCTGCCGGGGCGGGAAGCGTTCCTCGTCCACGTTGAGGCTCTTCAAGAGCCGCTTGATGAGCGAGAGCTGGTCCTGGGAGTCGAGAATCTGGAAGAGCTGCGGCAGTCCCGCGTCGCGGTGGTGCGCGCGCAGCAGCCGGTTGGCGAGGCCGTGGAAGGTGCCGACCCACATGCCGCGGGTGTTGATCGGCAGCATCGCCGAGATCCGGGTCAGCATTTCCTTCGCCGCCTTGTTGGTGAAGGTGACCGCGATCAACCCCGCCGGGCTCACCTGTCCGGACTCGATCAGCCACGCGACGCGCGTCGTGAGCACGCGTGTCTTGCCGCTGCCGGCGCCGGCGAGGATCAGCGCCGATTGATGCGGCAGCGTGACCGCTTCGAGCTGCTGTTCGTTGAGGCCGGAGAGAAAATCAGGCGACATGATCGGCACCGTCATCACCCTGCGGAAACGGTCTATGACCGATTTCCGCACCGTACGCTTCCCCTCTCCTCTCGGGAGAGGGGGAAGGGGTGAGGGCGAGCGCCGATTATAATCCGGGTGCCGCTTCTGCGAGGCCCAGCGCCTTCAGCTTCGCAGCGGTCGCAGCCGCATCCTCTGGTGTCGCCAGATTCGCGACGCGCACGCGGTACTCCACGCTGCCGTCGTCCTTTTTCACGGGCCGCACCACCGCGGGATACCCCGCCGCTCGCAGCGCATGGTAGGCGGCCAGCGCCGTCTTCTGATCGGGGGACACGCTGGCGGTCACGGCGTAGCGGCCGCCGCGGCGCGCGCCACCGCTGCCCGCCTGGATCTCGGTCTCCGCGGCCCACTCCTTCAACTGCTTCGGGTCCACCGCCGCGACCGGCAGCGGCTTCTCGTTGCGCGGCGCGACGAAAAACGAAAGCGGATCCGCCATGCTGAACTCGCCCGTCTGCGCGTGGCTGACCGAGATTCTCCCTTCGATCAGGCACACCAGGTCGCGCCGCTCGTCCGACTTGCCCCACAGGTCGGTGCCGCGGATGCCGGCGGTCACGGTACTCACCCGGATCTTCACGTTCCGCCCCGCGGCGTGCCTGCCGAAGATCCCGGTGGTGAAGCGGAACGCGCCGCGCGCGACGTCGAGCGATGCCGTGACGAGCCGGGCCGCGCCCGCACCGGCGCTGTCGGCGAGGTCCGTTACCACGAGCGAGGCGTTTTCGCCGAGCTTCACCGCGCTGCCCTCGGCCATGCGCAGCAACGCGCGCGAGCCGTTGCCGGTGACGATCCGGTCGCTGTCATTGAGCTGCATGCCGATCGCAAGCGGCATGCGCGCGCCGCCGCGCTCGACCCACGCCGGGCTCACGACGCCTTCCACGGTGAGCGACGAGGCGGCCGCGGTCGCCGGAGCCAGTCCGAGAAATATCGCGAGCCCGACTCCAGATCGCATGGTCTCCTCCGATGCGCCGCGCCCACCGCCCTATACGCTGCGGTGCCGGTGCCGGATGCGGCTATAATCGGGATTTAATCACATGCAGCAGAAATACGATCCCCGCGTCATCGAGCGCGAGGCCCAGCAGTACTGGGACGCGAGCGGCGCGTTCCGCGCGCGCGAAGCGCCCGGCAAGTCGAAGTACTACTGCCTGTCGATGTTCCCGTACCCCTCCGGCAAGCTCCACATGGGGCACGTGCGCAACTATACGATCGGCGACGTCCTCAGCCGTTACCACAGGATGAAGGGACGCAATGTCCTGCAGCCCATGGGCTGGGACGCGTTCGGGCTCCCCGCCGAGAACGCGGCGATGGCGAACGGGGTCCCGCCGGCAAGATGGACCTACGAGAACATCGCCTACATGAAGCTGCAGTTGAAGTCGCTCGGCTTCGCCATCGACTGGTCGCGCGAGCTCGCCACCTGCCAGCCCGCCTACTACCGCTGGAACCAGTGGCTGTTCCTGAGGATGCTCGAGCAGGGTCTCGTCTACAAGAAAACCGGCGTCGTGAACTGGGACCCGGTGGATCAGACGGTGCTCGCCAACGAGCAGGTGATCGACGGCCGCGGCTGGCGCACCGGCGCCGTCGTGGAGAAGCGCGAGATCCCGATGTACTACATGGCGATCACGCGCTACGCCGAGGAGCTGCTCGCGGCGCTCGATGCGCTCCCCGGGTGGCCAGAGCGCGTCAAGACCATGCAGGCCAACTGGATCGGGAAGAGCTTCGGCGTGCGTTTTGCGTTCCCGTATGAGCTGGACGGCAGAAGCGAGAAGCTCTGGGTATTCACGACGCGCGCCGACACCATCATGGGCGTCACCTTCGCGGCGCTGGCCGCCGAACACCCGCTCGCCGCGCGTGCCGCCCGCGACAACCCCAAGCTCGCCGCTTTCATCGAGGAATGCAAGCGCGGCAGCATGATGGAAGCGGATCTCGCGACGATCGAGAAGAAAGGCATGCCGACCGGGATCTCCGTCACGCACCCCCTCACCGGGCAGCCGGTGCCGGTGTGGGTCGGCAATTACGTTCTGATGGCCTACGGCGAAGGCGCGGTGATGGGCGTGCCCGGGCACGACCAGCGCGACTTCGAGTTCGCGACCCAGTACGGCCTGCCGATCCGGTCCGTGATCAGGCCGCAGGACCGGGAGCCCGAACTCCCGTTGAAGCAGGCGTACCTGGAGTACGGCGTGTGCTTTAACGCGGGAAAATACAACGGTCTCGACTACCGGCAGGCGGTGGACGCGATCGCGGCCGACCTGAAGGCGAAGGGCCTGGGCGACAAGCAGGTGCTGTGGCGGCTGCGCGACTGGGGCATCTCGCGCCAGCGCTACTGGGGATGCCCGATCCCGATTATCCATTGCGGCGGCTGCGGCGACGTGCCGGTGCCGGACCAGGATCTGCCCGTCGTCCTGCCCGAGGACTGCGTGCCGGACGGGACCGGCAATCCCCTCGCGAAGCGCCCCGACTTCGTCAACTGCACGTGCCCGAAATGCGGCAAGCCGGCGAAGCGCGAGACCGACACCATGGACACCTTCGTGGATTCGTCGTGGTACTACATCCGCTTCGCCTGCCCCGACAGCGCGCGGGCCATGGCCGACGAGCGCGTCGCGTACTGGCTGCCGGTGGACCAGTACGTGGGCGGCATCGAGCACGCGATCCTGCACCTCCTCTACTCGCGCTTCTGGACGCGGGTGATGCGCGACCTGGGGCTCATCGCGTTCGGCGAGCCGTTCAGCAATCTCCTTACCCAGGGCATGGTGCTGAACGAAATCTATTTCCGCAGAGGCGACGGCGGGCGCATCGTCTATTACAACCCGGCGGAGGTCGAGGTGCGGGCGGACGAGGGGGAAAATCGCAGCGCCATCCTCAAAGCCGACGGCGCGCCGGTCGAGTTCGGCGGCATCGGCACCATGTCCAAGTCGAAGAACAACGGCGTCGATCCCCAGGAGCTGATCGACCGCTACGGTGCCGACATCGCGCGTTTCTTCATGATGTTCACTTCCCCGCCGGAGGACACGCTCGTATGGAGCGACGCCGGGGTGGAAGGGGCGGCGCGCTTCCTGCGC
>JBOIEM010000055.1:0-13049 GCA_050741115.1 Burkholderiales bacterium | reverse complement strand
CGCGAAGCCGTCCATCAGGAACTGGAATGACGCGGAGACGTCCATCCAGCCGTGCAGCAGAAAGAGCCGCGGCGCTCCGGAATCACCCCAGATGCGCACGTGATAGCGCAGTCCGCGGATGGCGTGAAACTCGGAGCGGCTGGCTTTCATGCCGGCAATCGGCGCCTCGGCGAAACGGCGAATGGTGAGGCGGGAAGCGCGTGACGTCAAATTCCGTTTGATATGATTCCGGCATCGCGCCGGATCCCGCCCGGAGCCGCCCCATGTTCATGCACATGACCGGAATTGCCGCCGTCGCCCGGCTTGCCCGCCCGCTGCGTGCCGTGGCGGTGTTTGCCGTGCTTTCGGGCATCGCGCTCCAATCTCCGGCGGCGGAGCGCTACGAGTACGGGCTGCTCTGGCGCATCGAAGGAAGCGGTGCAGCGGCGAGCCACGTCTTCGGGACCGTGCATCTTGCCGATCCGCGGGTGGCCAGCCTGCCGCCCCGCGTGGCGCAGGAATTCGACCGGGCGCGCAGCCTCACCCTCGAGGCGGGGATCGATCCCGCTGGCGTAATGGGCCTCGCCGGCCGCATGGTGTACGACGACGGCCGCGATCTTCCGGGGGTGGCGGGCGCCGAGCTTTTTGATCGCGCGGCCAGGCTGACCGAGGGGCTGGGATTGCCGGGACCGATGCTGCGGATGTTCAGGCCGTGGGCGGTCGCGGTGATGCTGAGCGTGCCGCCGCAGGATCCCGCGAACGTGCTCGACATGGTGCTCGAGCGCCGCGCGGTGGAGCAGGGCAAGCCGCTTCATGAGCTGGAGAGCATGGATGAGCAGATTTCGGTGCTCGAGGGGCTGTCGCAGGAGGACCAGGTGGCGCTGCTCAGGCAGGCGGTGGACGAGTACGAGGGCATGTCACGCCGGATCGGACGCGTGGTCGATGCCTACCTCGCGCGCGACCTTGCCGGCCTCTGGCGCGTCAGCCAGGAGAGCGTCGGCGCGGGCGAGGAGGAGCGGCGATTGAACGAAGTCTTCACCCGCCGCGTGCTGCACGAACGCAACGTCCGCATGGTCGAGCGCGCGGAGGCGCGGCTGAAGGAAGGGGGCGCTTTCATCGCCGTGGGCGCGCTGCACCTCTACGGCAGCAGTGGCGTGCTGTCGTTGCTCGAGCGGCGCGGCTGGCGCGTCACGCGCGTTTACTAGAATCGTGCTTCTCAGGTGAAGGCGGCGCGCCGTAAAATAGGCGCGTGAGCCCGTCGTTCGTCCATCTGCGATTGCACAGCGAGTACTCGATCGTGGATGGCATCGTCCGCCTCGAGGAGGCGGTCGCAGCGGCGGCGGCCGACCGCATGCCGGCGCTCGCGCTGACCGACCTCGCCAACGTGTTCGGCATGGTCAAGTTCTACCAGGCGGCGCGCACGGCGGGCGTGAAGCCCGTCATCGGCTGCGACGTGTGGCTGGAGAACGAGTCCGACCGCGACAAGCCCTACCGCATGCTTCTGCTCTGCCAGTCGCGGGCCGGCTACCTGCGGCTGTCCGAGCTGCTGACACGCGCCTACCGTGGGAACCAGTACCGCGGCCGCGCGGAACTGAAGAAGAATTGGTTCGAGGAGGCGGGAAGCGACGGGCTGATCGCGCTCTCCGGCGCCCATCAGGGCGACATCGGGCAGGCGTTGCTGGCGGACAACTCGAAGCACGCGCAGCGGCTTGCCCGCGAATGGCGCGAGCTCTTTCCGGACCGCTTCTACATCGAGGTGCAGCGGCTCGGCCGGGGCGCCACCGTGCACGGCGCGGCGAGCGTGCCGCTCGAGACCTATGTCCGGCGCGCGCTCGGGCTCGCCTCGGGCGAGAAGCTGCCGGTGGTGGCGACGCATCCGGTGCAGTTCGTGAAGCGCGAGGATTTCCGCGCGCACGAGGCGCGGGTGTGCATCGCGCAGGGCTACACGTTGTCCGACCCGCGCCGGCCGCGGCCCTTCAGGGAGGAGCAGTATTTCAGGTCGCAGGCGGAAATGGCGCAGGCATTCCGCGACGTGCCGCAGGCTCTCGCCAACAGCGTGGAGATCGCGCGGCGCTGCAACCTGGAGATCGAGCTCGGCAGGAACCGGCTGCCGCAGTTCCAGACCCCGGGAAACGTCAGTCTCGACGACTACCTGCGCAGCCGGGCGGTGGAGGGGCTGGAGCGCCGGCTGCCGCAGCTCTGTCCCGACGCCGCCCTGCGCGAGCGCCAGAAGCCGCGCTACCGGGAGCGCCTCGAATTCGAGGTTCGCACCATCCAGCAGATGGGCTTTTCCGGGTATTTCCTGATCGTCGCCGATTTCATCAACTGGGCGAAGGAGAACGGCGTGCCGGTCGGGCCGGGGCGCGGCTCCGGGGCCGGGTCGCTCGTCGCCTGTTCCCTCGGCATCACGGACCTCGATCCCCTGCGCTACGACCTCCTGTTCGAGCGCTTTCTCAACCCCGAGCGCGTCTCGATGCCCGACTTCGACATCGATTTCTGCCAGGACGGGCGCGACCGGGTCATCGAGTACGTGAAAAGCCGCTACGGGGCCGACTGTGTCTCCCAGATCGTCACCTTCGGCACCATGGCGGCGCGCGCGGTGGTGCGCGACGTGGGGAGAGTGCTCGATCTCTCCTACACCTTCTGCGACCAGCTCGCGAAGCTGATCCCGTTTCAGCCCGGGCGCCACCTCACGCTCGCGGACGCCCGGCAGATCGAGCCGCAGCTCGCGGAGCGCGAGCAGAAGGAGGAGGAGGTGCGGGAGCTGCTGGCGCTCGCCGAGCAGCTGGAGGGCCTCACGCGCAACGTCGGCATGCACGCGGGCGGCGTGCTGATCGCGCCGGGCAAGTTGACCGACTTCTGCCCGCTCTACACGGCCGACGGCTCGGACAGCGTGGTCTCCCAGTTCGACATGAAGGACGTCGAGGCGGTGGGGCTGGTGAAGTTCGACTTCCTCGGCCTCACGACGCTCACGGTCCTCGACTGGACGCGGAACTACATCGAAGGGATGAGGGGTGAGTCCGGGGTTTCGAAGGACGTGCCTGCGCACGTCCAAGCCGGCGAACGCCCGACGCGATGCAGCGCGGCGGGACGGGACGAGGGCGGAGGGCGGAGGGAGAATGCGGGTGAGAAAAACTCCTCATCCCTCATCCCTCATCCCCCAGCCCTTGACCTGGCGTCCCTCCCGCTCGACGACGCGGCGACCTATCGATTGTTCGCGGCTGCCGACACGACGGGCGTGTTCCAGTTTGAATCGCGCGGCATGCGCGATCTGCTCGTGCGCGCGAAGCCGGACCGGTTCGAGGACATCGTGGCGCTGGTCGCGCTCTACCGGCCGGGGCCGATGGAGCTGATTCCGGAATTCGTGCGCCGCAAGCACGGGAGCCGCGTCGAGTACCCGGACCCGCGGGTGGAGCCGATCCTCAAGCCCACCTACGGCATCATGGTGTACCAGGAGCAGGTGATGCAGATCGCGCAGATCATCGGCGGCTACACGCTGGGCGCGGCCGACCTGCTGCGGCGCGCGATGGGCAAGAAACTCCCCGAGGAAATGGCCCAGCACCGCAGCATTTTCGTCAAGGGCGCGGCGACGAGCGGCATCAGCGAGCGGCGCGCGAACGAGCTGTTCGACCTGATGGAGAAGTTCGCGGGTTATGGTTTCAATAGATCTCACGCGGCGGCCTACGCGCTCGTTGCGTATCAGACCGCCTACATGAAGGCCCACTACCCCGCGGCGTTCATCGCCGCCAACCTGTCGGCGGTGATGAACGACACCGACAAGGTCGAGCTGTTCGCCGAGGACGCGCGCGCCCACGGTATCGAGATCCTGGTTCCGGATGTAATCCGCTCGAACTTCCGGTTCGAGCCGGTATCCCCCTCTGAATCTCCCCCCTTGGCAAGGGGGGAGAGCGTGAGAGGGGCGATCCGTTACGGGCTGGGCGCGATCAAGGGCACGGGTGAAGCGGCGATCGCCACCATCGTCGAGGCGCGCAAGCAGGGGCCGTTTACCGACCTGTTCGACTTCTGTCACCGCGTGGACAAGCGGCTCGTCAACCGGCGCGTGGTGGAGTCGCTGATTCGCGCCGGCGCCTTTGATTCCCTGAACGACCACCGCGCGAGCCTGCTCGCCACCGTCGGGGTGGCGCTCGAAAGCGCCGAGCAGGCGAGCCGCGCCGCGCACCAGGTGAGCCTGTTCGGGGATCTCGCGGAGAGCGCGCAGCGGGTGGCGCTGGTCAATGCCCCGCGCTGGAGCGAAAAGGAGCGCCTGCAAAACGAGAAGGCGGCGCTCGGGTTCTATTTCAGCGGGCACCTGTTCGGCATCTATCGCGACGAGGTCCGCCGCTTCATCCGCACGCGTCTCGCCGATCTCGGCGCCCCGGGAAACGGCGACTACGCGGGCCGCACGAGCTGGGTCGCGGGCGTCGTGCTCGGCACCCGGGTGCAGAGCACCGCGAGCGGGCGCATGGGCGTCATCCAGCTCGCGGACGACTCCGGACGCTTCGAGATCGTGGCGTTCCGCGAGGTGTTCGAGAAGCACCGCCAGAAGCTGAGAGAGGACGAGCTGCTGGTGCTGGAGGTGAGGCTGCGGGCGGCGCGCGCGCGCGTCGTGAACGGCGAGACCGATTCCGGGCCCGATTTCGGCATGCGCATCGAGGCGCTCAACGTGCTCGATCTCGCGGAAGCCCGCAACCGCTTCGCGCGGGGCGTGCAGATCACGTGCAATGGCGCCTCCTCGGGCAACCGCCTGCGCGAAGTGCTGGCGCCGTACCGCAGCGGCCGCTGCCCGGTGTCGATCGTCTACTCCAACCGCGACGCGAGCTGCGAGATCGACCTGGGCGAGTCCTGGCGCGTGAACCTCCACGAGGACCTGATCAAGTCGCTCTCGGAGCGGTTCAGTCCCGAGAATGTTCGCATCCTCTACAACGAGACCGTGACTCGCGACTCGTGACTCGCGGATCGACAAACCCAGGACCGGCTGCTCGCAACGATCGGTTGTTCCCGGCCCACGATCCACGACCCACGGCCCGCGTGGTTGCGGCGGCAGCAGCGGCGCTTGTGCTGCTGTCCACCGTCCCGCCGGCTGCCGCCGGCGAGGCGGAGTGGAAACTGCTGCACGATCAGGCCGCCGGGCACCTCCAGCGCGGCGACTTCGAGCAGGCGGGGCTCCTCGCGCGCCAGGCGTTGAAGGAGGCCGAATCAACCCTCGGGCCCGAGCATCGCGCCACGGAGACGAGCCTGTCCACGCTCTCGCTCGCGCTGCGCTTGAACGGCAAGCCGGATGAGGCGCTGCCCGCCGCCCAGCGGCTGGTGGCTCTCAGGACGAAGCAGTACGGCCGGGACGATCCCGCGACGGCGATCGCGTTGCACAACAACGCCGAGATCCTGATCGCTCAGGGCCGGTTTGCCGAGGCGGGGCAGCTGCAAATGACGGCCTTGGCGGTGTTCGAAAAGAAGATGGGACCGAAGCACGTCAACACCGCGACCGGTCTGCACAACATGGGCGCGATCCTGCTCAAGCAGGAGAGATACGGCGACGCCGAGAAATACCTGCGCCGCGCGCTGGCGGCGAAGGAACAGGCGCTGAAGCCCGGTCACCTCAGTATCGCGCACACGCTGGACAACCTCGCCTCGGCGCTCGACGCGCAGGGGCGGCAGATCGAGGCGGACAAATACCGCCGCCGCGCCGAGGGCATCCGCCGCAGGGCCGGCTGAGGTCTATTCCGTCGGGAGCATTTCGAACGCCGCGTAATGCCCGCCGGCATCGGTGACGCGCACGTCGGCGACGACGGCGCTGGGCGGGCCACGCCGCGCCCAGGCGATCATCGCTTCCACCGACCCCGGTGGCCCCTGGATGACGGCTTCGACGCTGCCGTCGCGGCAATTGCGGATCCAGCCGGTCAGGCCAAGCTCGCGCGCCTTGCGCTGCGCGTAGAAGCGGAAGCCCACCCCCTGCACGCGGCCGGTGACGATGAGATGCTTGGTGACCGTCATGATGGAATGTTAGTGTACTGTCCTGGAGCACTGGAACTGGCAAAGGAGACGATGATGATCGCGTCCCGAATCGGATTGGTGCTGGTGGTCGCGACGGTGTTGGTCGTGGCGGGGTGTGCATCGACCGCAGGCGTGAATCCAAAGGCCGACGTCGCGCCCGATAAGGTCGTCTATCACATCAACGACACGGGCGCGCAGGCGGTGAACGCGCTGCGCAACATCGGCAATCACCTGGAAGTCAATCCCCAGGCGAAGATCGTGGTGGTCACGCACGCGCAGGGCGTGGACTTCCTCATGGAGGGCGCCAAGGACCGCAACGGCAATCCCTACAACATCCGCGTCGAGGAACTGAAGGCGCGGGGCATCCAATTCGACGTGTGCGAGATCACGCTCCGCAACCGCAAGATGACGAGAGCCCAGTTCATTCCCGAAGCCACCTTCGTGCCCTCGGGCGTCGCCGAGATCACGCGCCTGCAGCAGCGCGAGGGTTACGCGTACCTCAGGCCGTGATCGAACCCGGAGCGTGACCCGCGGCGCGTGACTCGCGGATCGGCGGCTCAAGTCACGGTCGGTCTGATTCGCGCCGGCGCGCTTTGCGGCAGGACTTCGAGGATTTTCTCAAGCAGGACTCGCAACACGCACTCGCGCGCGACGCGGAGCGTGCGCTCGCCGCGCTGCGCTAAGTTTGCGTAGAGGGCGGCCGAGCGAATAGAATCGGCCTTTCCCCGTCGGGCGCAATGCAACGCCGGGCGGCACCCGCACTCAGCCGATGCCCGCTGCCACCGCGTTCCACCTCGAAGTCGTCATCGGCATCATCCTGTTCTGGCTCGCGATAGGGACGCTCGGTATCCTGCGCCCGATCCATCCCGGCGCAGGCATGCGCTCGCTGTATGCGCTCGGCGCCGTCGCCGGCGTGGTACTCGCAGCCGTCGCGCTTGCCGCGATCGCGGCGCCGCCGCAAACGATCGTCCTGCCGCTCGGCCTTCCCGACCTGCCGTTCCACACGCGGCTCGACCCGCTGGCGGCGTTCTTCCTGCTGGTACTCGGCGCGACCGGCGCCGGAATCTCGTGCTATGCGGCGGGGTATTTCGCGGGGGCGCACGGCGGCGCCGGCGGCCTCACCTGCCTCCAGTACCACTGGTTTCTCGCGAGCATGGCGCTCGTGCTCGTCGCCGACGACGCCTATCTCTTCATGGTGGCGTGGGAAGGCATGGCGCTGTCATCGTACTTTCTCGTCACCACCGAGCACCAGGATCCCGGGATCCGGAAGGCCGGCTACCTCTACCTGCTGATCGCGCATATCGGCGCGCTCGCGATCCTGCTCTGCTTCGGCGTGCTGCACGGCGGGCACGGTGACTACACCTTCGAGGCCATGCGGCACGCGGAGCTTTCGAGCGGGTGGGCGACGATCGCGTTCCTGCTCGCGCTCCTCGGCTTCGGCGCCAAGGCCGGCATCGTGCCGCTGCACGTGTGGCTGCCGGAAGCCCATCCGGCCGCCCCGTCCCCGGTATCCGCGCTGCTCTCCGGCGTCATGCTGAAGACGGCGATCTACGGTCTCTTTCGCGTGACCTATGATCTCCTGCCCTCGGTCCACTGGGAGTGGGGACTGCTGGTCCTGGTGATCGCGGTGGTCACGACGCTCTTCGGCGTGCTGTTCGCGCTGATGCAGCACGATCTCAAGCGCCTGCTCGCCTACCACTCGGTCGAGAACATCGGCATCATTCTCATCGGATTCGGGCTGTCGTTGATCTACATCGGCAACGGCGAGCCGGTGCTCGCCGTGCTGGGCCTCATCGCGGCGCTCTACCACACGCTCAATCACGCCGTCTTCAAGGCACTGCTGTTCCTCGGCGCCGGCAGCGTGTTGAAGGGCTCCGGCCTGCGCGACCTCGGGCGCATGGGCGGTCTGATCCGCGTCATGCCGTTAACGGCCTTCTTCTTCCTGGTCGGCGCCCTCGCCATTTCCGCGCTGCCTCCGCTGAACGGCTTCGTTTCCGAGTGGCTGACCTTCCAGGCGGCGCTGCTCTCGCCGGCGCTGGAGCACGGCGTGCTGCGCTCGATCATCCCGCTCGCGGCGGCCGCGCTCGCGCTCGCCGGCGCGCTGACCGCCATGTGTTTCGTCAAGGTGTTCGGCATCGCGTTTCTCGGGGTGGCGCGCAGCGAAGAGGCGACCCGCGGGCGCGCGGCGAGCGCATGGGAGCAGCTCGGCATGGGGTGGCTCGCCGTCGTGTGCGTCGTGCTCGGGCTCGCCCCGGTGTGGATGATCGGCGTGATGGACCCGATCGCGTTGAGCCTCCTCGATTACAGCCCCAAGTACAGTGGCATGGCGGCGCACTGGCTGTGGTTGACGCCGGTCGCGCCCGAGCGCGCGAGCTACAGCCCCGTGATCTTCCTTGCCGTGATCGTCGCCGTCGTGCTGGCCGCGTTCGGGCTGGTGCGGCTGCTCTATCACGGGCGGCTGCGCCGCACCCCGGCGTGGGACTGCGGCTTCGCCGGCCTCAACGCGCGCATGCAGGACACGGCGGAAGGGTTCGCGCAGCCGATCCGCCAGATCTTCGCGCCGGTATACGAGATCGAGGCGCACTACCCCGACCCCTTCGACCGCATGCCGCGGTATTTCACCGAGGTGCGCGACCGCTTCTGGGGCTGGCTCTATCTCCCGATTGCGCACGCCGCCACGTTTTGCTCGCGTCTCATCGGCCGCATCCAGGTCGGCCGCGTCGCGGTCTACCTGATGTACAGCTTCGCGACCATCATCTTCCTCATGGCGTTCGTGCGATGACGATCGGGGGCACCCTCAACCAGCTGATCCAGCTGCTGCTCGTGGCACTGGCGGCGCCGCTGCTCATGGGCTGGGTCAACGCCTGCCGCGCCTGGCTGCAGAACAAGAGCGCGCCAAGCCTGCTGCAGCCCTATCGCGTCCTGCGCAAGCTCCTGCACAAGGATGCGGCGCTCGCCGAGAGCGCCTCGTGGCTGTTCCGCTTCGCTCCGTACGTGATCTTCGGATGCATGTGGCTCGTCGCCGGCATCGTGCCAGTGGTGGCGACGGAGCTCCCGTTCGCGGCCGCGGCCGACGTCATCGCGCTGGTGGGTGTGTTCGCGGTGGCGCGGGTCTTCGTCTCGCTCGCGGCGATGGACATCGGCACCGCGTTCGGCACGCTGGGCGCGCGCCGCGAAATGCTGATCGGGGCGCTGGCGGAGCCGGCGCTGCTCATCGTCTTCTTCAATTTCGCGCTGATCGCCCAGTCGACATCGCTCACCACCATCGTGGAGACGCTCGCGCACCGCGAGTTTGCGCTCTATCCGAGCCTCGCCTTCGCCGCGGTGGCGTTCGTGATGGTGCTGCTCGCCGAGAACGCGCGCGTGCCGGTAGACAACCCCGCGACCCACCTCGAGCTGACCATGGTGCACGAGGCGCTCGTCCTCGAGTACTCCGCGCGGCACCTCGCGTTGATCGAGTGGGCGTCCGCGATCAAGCTCTTCGCCTACTGCGCGATCGGCATTGCCTGCTTCGCGCCGTGGGGCATCGCGCAGGCAGGGGACTGGGACGCGCTGCCGTTGGCCATTATCGCCGCGGTGGCGAAGCTCATGATCGCGGGGGCGGGGCTCGCCGCGCTGGAGACCGTAAGCGCGAAGATGCGCATCTTCCGCGTGCCGGAGTTCGTCGCTACCGCCTTCATGCTGGCGATGCTGGGCCTGCTTCTCAGCTACGTGTTCGAAGTCTGGAAATGAACCGCCCATACGCCAGCACGCCAGATACGAGGCACGAGTCACGAGCCGCGAGTCACGCCTCATGAGCCTCAGCGGGCAGCTCATCAACGTCCTCGCCGCGGTCATGCTGCTGATCGCGTTCGCCATGCTATCGCAGCGCCGCATCCTCTCGCTGATCGAGCTCTTCGCGTGGCAGGGCGTGGTGCTGGCGACCTCCACCTTCATCGTCGCCTACACCACCGGGCAGGGGCACCTCTACATCTCGGGCATCCTCACCGTCGCTCTGAAGGTCGTGGCCCTCCCGTGGATCCTGTTCCGGCTGATCCACCGGCTCAACATCCGGTGGGACGTGGAGACGCTCATCAAGATCCCGACGACGATGCTGATCGGGATTGCCCTCGTGATCTTCGCCTTCAACCTGGCGCAGCCGATCTCGCAGTTGGCGGGCACCATCACGCGCGCGACCCTCGGCATCGCCATGGCGTGCGTGCTGCTCTCGTTCCTGATGATGATCACGCGGCGCAAGGCGGTGCCGGTCGTGATCGGGTTCCTCGCGATGGAGAACGGCCTCTTCTTCGCCGCGACCAGCGCCACCTACGGCATGCCGATGGTGGTGGAATTCGGCATCGCGCTCGACGTGCTGGTGGGCGGGTTCATCTTCGGCATCTTCTTCTTCCAGGTGCGCGAGACCTTCGACAGCCTCGACACGCGGCACATGGAAAAGCTGAGGGAGGACTGATGGAGATCCTGGTCCTGCTCGGCACGCCGCTCCTCGGGGGCGCGGCGCTCGCGCTCCTCGGCGGCCGCCGCTGGGCGCCGGAGCTGGGCGTCGCCTCGAGCCTCGTCACCTTTCTCGCGGCGGCGGCGCTGACGGCGCGCGTGATCCGCGACGGGCCGCTCACGACCTTCGCCGGCCAGTTCTTCATCGACTCGTTCAACGTCGTGCTGGTGGCGCTGACCGCCTTCGTCGCGTTCACGACCGCGCTGTTCTCGCGCCCCTACATGCGCATCGAGGCGGACCGCGGCAAGGTGAAGGCGGGGGCGTTGCGCCTGTTCCACGCCATGTTCCAGGTCTTCACCTTCACGATGCTGCTCGCGTTGACCACCAACAACATGGGCATCCTGTGGGTGGCGATGGAGGCGGCGACGCTCTCCACGGTGCTGCTGGTGAGCCTGTATCGCACGCCGGCATCGATCGAGGCGGCGTGGAAATACTTCATCCTGTGCTCGGTCGGCATCGCGCAGGCGCTGTTCGGCACCATCCTGCTCTACTTCGCCGCGGAGAAAGTGCTGGGCACGGGCGGCACGGCGCTCCTGTGGACCGACCTCAACCAGGTCAAGGCCCAGCTCGAGCCGACGGTGATGTCGCTCGCTTTCGTGTTCCTGCTGGTGGGCTACGGCACGAAGGTGGGACTGGTCCCGGTGCACAACTGGCTGCCCGACGCGCACGCGGAGGGCCCCACTCCGATCTCGGCGGTGCTCTCGGGGCTCCTCCTCAATGTCGCACTCTACGCGGTCGTGCGCTGCAAGGTGCTTACCGACGGTGCGCTCGGGACGGCGTTCGCCGGCGGCCTCATGATGGGCTTCGGCCTGCTTTCGGTGGTGGTGGCCGCGTTCCTGCTCTCGCGCCAGCGCGACATCAAGCGCATGTTCGCCTACTCCTCGATCGAGCACATGGGGTTGACGACCTTCGCCTTCGGCATGGGGGGCGTCGCGGCCACCTTCGGCGCGCTGCTGCATATGACGATGCACAGCCTCACCAAGTCGGCGATCTTCTTCGCGGTCGGGCACGCCGCACAGACGACCGGCACCCAGGTCATGGATGACATCCGCGGCCTGATCCGGACCAACCCCACCATCGGGTGGGGGCTGATGCTGGGCGCGATCGCCATCCTCGGCATCCCGCCGTTCGGCGTGTTTGCGAGCGAGTTCATCATCCTCACCACGGCGATGCGCGAGCAGCCGTGGGCGACGCCGTTCCTGCTCATCGGGCTGGGCGTGGCATTCGCCGCGATCTTCGGCAAGGTGCAGCCAATGGTGTTCGGCGAAACCCGGCTGCCGCGGCTGCCGCATCCGCCGGCGCTGGTTCCCGTGTTCGTGCACCTCGCGCTGGTGCTGATGATGGGGATATTCATTCCGCCGTACCTGGCCGCGTGGTACCGGCAGGCTGCGGCCCTCATCGGCTGAGGGCGGAGGGATGAAGGATGAGGGATGAGGCTTGACGGGCTGAACATCGAGTTGGCGGAAGTACGCGGAGCGGTGGCGGCGTACCGCGCCGAGGTGGACGCGGCGCAGTGGACCGAAGCCTGCCGCGCGGTCCGGGAGCAGGGCGGCCGGCTGGTCTCGCTGTGGGCGAGCGACGCGCGCAGCGAGCGCCGGGGTTTCGTCGCGCACGCGGCGCTGGTCGTGCGCGACGGCCTGGTCGTGCTCTCGCTCCCGCTCGCCGGCACGTCGTACCCCGACGTGGCGGCCATTTTCCCGGCGGCGGACCGCATGCAGCGCGCAGCCTTCGATTTGCTGGGTGTCTCCGCGGCCGGCGCCGACGACCGCCGTAAGTGGCTGCGCCACGCCGCATGGGAGGGAAACGAGTTTCCCCTCCGCAAGGACTTCAGGTCGAGTGACGAGTCACGAGTCGCGAGTCACGCACTGCGCCAGGCGGATGACTATCCATTCGTGCAGGTGCAGGGTGAGGGCGTTCACGAAATCCCCGTCGGTCCCGTCCACGCCGGCACGATCGAGCCCGGCCACTTCCGCTTTTCGGTCGTGGGCGAGACGGTGTTGCGGCTGGAGGAGCGCCTCGCTTACAAGCATAAGGGCATCGAGAAGCTGTTCGAAAGCATGACGCTCGCCGAGGCCGCGCGGCTCGCCGGCCGGGTCTCGGGCGATTCCACCGTCGCGTACGCCTGGGCCTACGCGATGGCGGTGGAGTCCGCCGCCGGCGTGACGCCGCCGCCGCGGGCGCAGTGGCTGCGGGCGCTGCTGCTCGAGCGGGAGCGCGTCGCCAATCATCTCGGCGACCTCGGATTCCTGGGCAACGATGCGGCGCTTGCGTTCGGGCTCGCTCAATTCCTGCGGTTGAAGGAGGATAGTCTGAGGACGCACCACGCCCTGTTCGGCCACCGCTATCTGATGGACGCCGTCGTTCCCGGCGGCGTCGCGTGTGACCTTGCGCCCGAAGGCGCGGCGCGCATGCGGGGCGAGATGGACGAGATCGAGAAGACCGTAAGCCGGCTCAAGGCGATCTACGACGAGCACGCCGGGCTGCAGGACCGCTTCATCAATTGCGGGCGTGTCGCGCCCGAGCTGGCGGCGCGCCTCGGGTTGATCGGCGTCGCGGGCCGCGCGAGCGCCCAGAGCTGGGACCTGCG
>JBOIEM010000054.1:0-6921 GCA_050741115.1 Burkholderiales bacterium | reverse complement strand
CGCTGCCGAAGTGGCGCCGTCCCTTCAATCCCTCATCCCTTCCCCTTCTCCCGAGGGGAGAAGGGAATCTCGAACCTCCCCTCTCGATCCCCTCATCCCCGCCCTTCTCCCGAGTGGAGAAGGGGGGCTCGAGCCTCCTCTCTCCCCTCGGGAGAGAGGTCGGGAGTGAGGGATGGAGGGGCGGGGGTGAGGGTGTGCGCCGGGGGCCTGAGGTCGTTCTCCTCGTCGACACCTTCAACCGCTACTTCGAGCCCGAGAACGCCCGCGCGGCGCTCGCGGTGCTGCAGGCGGCGGGCTACGCCGTGCACCTGCCGCGCGCCGCGGACGACGGCCGCCCGCTCTGTTGCGGACGTACCTTTCTCGCCGCCGGCCTGGTGGACGAGGCCCGACTCGAAGCACGCCGCATGATCGAGACGCTCAGGCCTTACGTCGAGCGCGGCGTGCCGGTCATCGGGCTGGAGCCCTCCTGCCTGTTCGGGCTCCACGACGAATTCCTCTCGATGCTGCCGGGCGTGGCAAGCGCCGAGCTGGCGATGAACGCCTTCCTGCTCGAGGAATTCCTGGCGCGCGAGCACGAGGCGGGACGGCTCGATCTGAAGCTCCAGCCGCTGCGGGAGAGAAAGGCGCTGCTCCACGGCCATTGCCACCAGAAGGCATTCGACGCCATGCCCGCCGTGCGGAAAGCGCTCGGGCTCGTCCCCGGCCTGGAAGTGGAAACGATCGAATCGAGCTGCTGCGGCATGGCGGGAGCCTTCGGCTACGAGGCCGCGCACTATGGAGTCTCGATGAAGATGGCCGAGCTCGCGCTTCTGCCGCGCGTGCGCAAGGCGGCGGCCGACGAGCTGATCGTCGCCGACGGGACGAGCTGCCGCCACCAGATCCGGGACGGCTCGGGCCGCCCGGCGGTTCACGTCGCGCGGGTGCTCGAGCGCGCGTTGGCGCGGTGAAAAGCGAGGAGAGAGGAGAAAAGGCTCATGACGGAAGCGTTCCACTCACGACTCACCCTGCACGACTCGCGCGTTCTACTGTGCGTTGCGGCATTGCTGACGGCGCCAGTGGCGGCGCAGCAATTTCCCGTGAAGCCGGTACGCGTTCTCACCGGACAGGCGCCGGGCGGCGCGACGGATCTCTTTGCGCGGCTGTTCGCCCAGAAGCTCAACGAGGCGTGGAAACAGCCGGTGGTGGTGGAGAGCCGGCCCGGCGCGGCGGGTGCGATCGCCGCCGAGCTGACGGCGAAGGCCGCGCCCGACGGCTACACGCTGCTGCTCTCGACCGCCGGGCAGGTCGTGATCAACCCCCACCTCACCCGGCTGTCCTATGACCCGTTGAAAGATCTGGCGCCGGTCGTGTACCTCACCGGCTCGTCGCTCCTGCTGGTGACGCATCCTTCGGTGCCGGTGAAATCGGTCACGGACCTGGTCGCGCTCGCCCGCGCGAACCCCGGCAGGTTGAACCACGGCTCCGGCGGGAGCGGCTCGCCGGCGCACCTCGCGATGGAGCTCTTCAAGCACCTGACCGGCACGAAGATGACGCACATACCGTTCAAGGGCGTGGGCCCGGCGGTGACCGCACTGATTGCCGGCGAGATCGATCTCTCGTTCGCTTCCGTGGCGTCCACGCAAGCGTTCGTGAAGGCCGGCCGGCTGCGCCCGCTGGCAATCTCGACGCCGAAGCGCTCGTCCGCGCTACCGGAGATACCGACGGTGGCGGAAGCCGGCGTGCCGGGCTACGAGGTGACTACGTGGTACGGCTTCTTCGGGCCCGCGGCGATGCCCGCTGAGGTCGTCAACCGGATCCACGCCGACGTTTCACGTCTCCTCGGCCAGCCTGACGTGCGCGACCGCCTCCTCGCCGAGGGCGGTGAGCCGGGCAGCCTGACGGTCGAGCAGTTCGTGGCGTTCACCCGTAGCGAGCATGCCAAGTGGGGCAAAGTGATCCGCGCCGCGGGAATCAAGGCCGAATGACGCGATATGAAGAAGATCAAGGACAAGCTCGCCGCCGGGAAAGTAGTGACCATGTTCAACCCGGATTTCCAGTCGCCGCGGCTGGTGGAGTTCCTGGCGGCGTTCGGGCTCGACGTCTGCTTCATCGACGCCGAGCGCATGAGCTACGACTTCGAGCGCATCGAGGAGATGACGCGCGCCGCGCACCTGGCGGGCATCGCCTCGATCGCGCGGCCGTGGACCAACGATCCGGGGCTGGTGACGCGCTACTTCGACTGCGGCATCGACGGCATCGCCATTCCGCACGTGGAGGATGCCGGGGCCGCACGCCGGTGGGTCGAGGTCGTGCGCTACGCGCGCCCCCGGGACCACGCCGACAAGATCGTGATCATGATGGTCGAGACGCCCGCCGCGATCGGGAGGGTCGCCGAGATCGCCGCGGTGCCGGGCGTGGACGTGATCAATATCGGCGTGAACGACGTGGCGCTCGCCCTCGGCCATCCCGGCGAGCCCGAGCACCCCAAGGTGGCGAAGCTGGTGGACCAGGCGATCGCGCGCACGCTCGAAGGCGGGAAGCACGTCGCGCTCAACGTGCTCAATAACTGGGAGACGCGCATGCCGGCGTTCATCGACAAGGGCGTGCGCTGGTTGAACATCCGGGCCAGCACCTTCATCGCGCGCGGGGTGAAGCAGTACGCCGATCTCCTCGAGCGCCACGCGCCTCGAAGGACGCGGTGACGAAGTGACGCGGTGACCGCTGATCACCCCGCCTTGCGCAGTGGCTGCCGCCCGCCCTCGCCGCGCAGTCCGCTCAGGATCGCGAGCGCGCGCTCCATGGAAAAATCGTAAGTCTGCCGGTGGAACGCCTTCGCGTTACCCCGCATCATGTAGCCGTGGAGCACGCCGGGGAAGATGTGCACTTCCACGTTCTTCATGCGCGCGGGCACGCCGCGGTAGGCGCTCTGCACCTCCGGCGGCGCCGCGTGGTCCTGGTCGCCCCAGATGATGCACACGGGCTGGCTGACACCGTCCAGGTCCTTCAGGAAATCCCCGAGCTGCGTGCCGTGACAGGAGATGCCGGCGTCGTAGCCGAGGCGCTTGGGCCCGAGAATCGCATAGGGGCCGCCGTAGCAGAATCCCATCGCCGCGGCGCGGCCGTTGAACTGCGGGAGCTTGCGCACCTCGGCGAGCGTGTCCGCCATGTCCGCTTCCCCGGTCCTGATCTTCTCGAGGCGAGGCTGGGAGCGCACCTTCGTGCGCTCGTCGTCGCGCGCGAGCGGACCCGGGACGGTGCGCCAGAACAGGTCGGGCGCCGCGGCGATGTAGCCGCGCGCGGCGAACTCGTCGGCGATCGCCCGCATGTCCGCATCGACGCCGTGCACGGCGGAGGCGAGCACGATGGCCGGGACCTTTCCGGCGCCGGCGGGCGTGGCAAGATAGCAATCGAACTCACCGCCCTCCCTCGAGCGGATCCTGATGTTCTTCGCGGGCATGGTTCCCTCCCTTGACGGCGAATGACGAGTAACGAGTGACGGGCCAGGAGCAGTATGCCACCCGGGACTTTGATAGACTAGCGGCTCGTCAACCACGAAAGGAGGTGATCCCGTGAGAGACCTCGGAGGCAGTACCGGAGAGCACGGCTCGAACAGTGGATCAACCCGTAGCGGAAGGACGTTCGACCGGCGCTGAGCCGGCGCGCCTTGGCGAAGACGCCCCGGGGACTTCCATCCGCGGGGCGTTTTCTTTTGTAACGGGACAGGGGCGGCGCGAGGCAACGGCATGAGGCATGGCGCGGCGATTCGGGCGGTGGATTTTTCCGGCGTGAGCTACGAGGAGGCCTTGCGCCGCGCGCGCGAGCTGATCCCGTTCCTGCGCGAGCACGCGGCCGCGTGCGAGGAGGCGCGCACGCTCATCCCGGCCGTGATGGACGCATTGACCCGGGCCGGGCTGTTCCGCTACCTGCAGCCGAAAGCCTGGGGCGGCATGGAATTGCCGTTCGTGTCCTACTTCGACATACCGGAGCTGCTCTCGCGCGGGGATGCGTCCGTGGGCTGGGTTGTCGACAATCTCGCCGCCCACCACCGCAGCCTCGCGTGGTTCGACCCGAAGGCGCAGCAGGAGGTCTGGGGCGGGAACCCCGACGCGGGGATCGCTTCCGGCATCGCGTTTGCGCAGGGTCGCGGCGTGCCCGCGGAGGGCGGCATCGTTCTTTCCGGCGAATGGAACTTCTCTTCCGGCACCGATCATTCCGACTGGAGCCTGCTCGCCTGCATCGTGCGCGAGCGGGGCGAACCGGCCGATTACCGGTTCTGCCTGCTGCACCGCTCGCAGTACGAAATCGTGGACGACTGGCACACGCTCGGCATGCGCGCGACCAGCAGCAAGACCGTGCGCTGCACGGACGTGCTCGTCCCGGCCTATCGCTCCGTGTCCATGTACGTCGCGCGCGCGGGTCACGCGTGGCCCGGCCTGGCGGTGCACCGCAACCCGCACTACCGCATCCCGATTTCGGCGCTCGGCGGCCACGGCATCGGCGCCTGCCTGGTCGGCAACGCGCGCGCGGCCCTGGAGCTGGCGATCGAGTTCGTGAAATCCCGCAGCACGAATTACACCGGGGCGCGGATGCGCGATTTCCAGACCGTGCAGCTTCGCATCGGCGCGGCCGGCGCGAAGATCGATGCCGCGCACCTCCTCCTGCGCACCGACTGCATGGAGGCGCAGCGCGTCTACGAAGAGGGCGGCACGCTCGATATCGAGACGCGCCTGCGCTGCAAGCGCAACGCCGCGCAGGCGGTCAAGCTGTGCGTGGAAGCCGTGGATTCACTGCAGGAGATGACCGGCGGCACCGGCATCTACGACCACCAGCCCCTGCAGCGCGTCTTCCGCGACCAGCGCGCCGCCGCCGGCCACGTCAGCTTCAGCACCGATGCGCAGCTTCCGCCGTGGGGGCTGGTCGCGCTGGGGGGCGAGTTCAATAGCCCCACGCTCTGAGGGCGGGAGGCGGATCGCGCGTTACTGGATGTTCGCCGCCGTGACCACCTTACGCCATTTCTCGACGTCGGTGCGTATGCGTCGCTGGAACTCCGAGGGCGGGCCGCCGGCTGCGTCCAGCCCCTCGGCCTGCGTGAGCTTCTTCATGGCTTCGGTGTCGAGCAGGTTCGCAACCATCCGGTTCCACCTGGTGACGATGTTCTTCGGCGTGCCTTTGGGCGCCCACATGCCGTACCAATGGGTCACCTCGAATCCCGGGACGGCCTCGCCGATGCTGGCAACATCGGGCAGCAGTGACGAGCGCTTCGGGGTGGTGATGCCGATGGCGCGCAACCGCCCCGCCCGGACATGGGGAATGGTCGGCACGATGCTGACGGCGCCGATCTGCACTTCGTTCCCGATGACGCCCTGCAATGCCGGGCCGCCCCCCTTGTACGGGACGTGGACGATATGGACCCCGGTCATCAGCCGGAAAGCCTCGTGCGCGAGATGACTCACGCTGCCGGTGCCGACCGAAGCGTAGTTGAGCTTGCCGGGGTTGACTCTTGCGTAGGCGATGAGCTCCGGGATGCTTCTCGCGGCGACGGACGGGTGCGTGATCATCAACAGCCCGGTCGTGCCGATCAGGATGATCGGCTCGATGCCGTCGATCGGGTCGTAGGGCGGCTTGCGGTAGGCGGCGGTCGCGGCGTAGCTGCTGGAGATCAGGATCAGCGTGTAGCCGTTGGGCTCGGCGTGAGCCGCGAGCTCGGCGCCGATCGCGCCCCCGGCCCCGGGCCGGTTGTCAACCACGACCGTCTGGCCCAGCGTGTCGGTGGCGGGTACGGCAATGACCCGCGACAGGATGTCCGTGCCGCCACCCGGCGGGAACGGCGCGATCAGCCGTATCGGCCGGGTCGGATACTTGTCGGCGGCCAGGGCCGGGACCGCGACCGGGACGAGAATGAAAGCGAGAGCAAGCGCCGGGACATTCATGTTCCCCTCCTCCGCAGCCCGCTCAGTCTATCCCCCGCCCGCGCGCCGTCATAGGGGAGCGGGTAGAATCTGCCGGGTTCGCGCTGCAACGATCTCGTTACGACAGGGAGGATTCCGTGGCCAAAGCTTACTGGATTGCGTTCTACCGTTCGATCAAGAACCCCGATGCGCTCGCCGCCTACGCCAAGCTCGCAGGGCCCGCGATCCAGGCCGCCGGCGGGCGCTTCCTCGTGCGCGGAATGCCCGCGAAGGTCTACGAGGCGGGATTGAACCAGCGCACGGTGGTGATCGAGTTCGACAGCGTGGAGAAAGCGATCGCCGCGCACGACAGCCCCGCCTATCAGGGCGCGTTGAAGGCGCTCGGGAAGGACGCGGTGGAGCGGGAGCTGCGGGTCGTTGAGGGAGTTTCCTGAGAACCCTGCGTGACGAAGGCCGGTTACAGGTGAAGCTGGAGGTTTGCCTCCTTCACCAGCTTCTTCCAATTCGCGATCTCGGACCGGATGTGCGCGCCGAACTGTTCCGGCGTCGAGCCGGCCGGTGTCGAGCCTTCGGCGCCGAAGCGTTTCACCACGTCGGGCGATTTCAGCGCCTCGATGATCGCAGCGTTCAGCTTGCGGACGATGGGCGCGGGAACCTTGGCGCCGGTTATCACGCCGTACCACTGGTCCACCTCGTAGCCGGGCACGCCGGCTTCCGCGACGGTCGGCAGCTCCGGCGCCGCGGGCGAGCGCTTGGCCGCGGTAATGGCCAGGGCGCGGATGCGGCCGCTCGGCAGGTGCGGCCTGATGCCGAAGAGCGTCGAAAAGCCGACCTGCACCTCGCCGGCCAGCATGGAGGTGATCGAGGCCGCCCCGCCCTTGAACGGCACGTGGGTGAGCTTGACGTCGGCCATGTAATTGAACATCTCGCCCGCGAAATGCTGCAGGCCGCCCGTGCCGGACGAGCCGAAGTTCAGCTTTCCGGGGTTTGCCTTGGCGTAAGCGATCAGCTCCTTGATCGATTTCGCCGGGAC
>JBOIEM010000053.1:0-28695 GCA_050741115.1 Burkholderiales bacterium | reverse complement strand
CCTCCGAAGTGGTGGCTAGGCGCTGCCCGTCTGGCGAGAAACGCGCGGACCACACTCGGCCGGCGTGACCACCAAAGATATCAATCGTCTCGTGAGTGGCCACGTCCCAGAGCCGCGCCGTCCCGTCATCCGCTGCGGTCACCAGCCAGCGACCGTCCGGTGAGAACTGCGCGTCATGAACCTGACCTTTGTGACCCTTCATAACTGCAACGGGTCTACCGGTGATCCCGTCCCACAGACGGGCCGTGCTGTCGGCCGATGTGGTGACTATCAACTTGCCGTCGGGGGAGAACGCAGCACGACTAACTCCATCTTGGTGACCTCGCAATGTTGCAATGTTCTCTCCGGTAAGCCCATTCCAGAGCCGGGCCGTTTGATCCCAGGAGGCTGTAATGATCCGCGTCCCATCGGAGGAAAACGCCGCGTGAGTCACCAGCCTCTTATGCCCGTGGAGCACTCGGGGTCTCCCTTCAAGCGCCATTTGGCTGAGACGCCAGACCCGCGCTGTTCCATCATCCGATGATGTCACGACCTGTTGGCCGTCGGGCGAGAACTCTGCTGCAAACACTTGGCCGTCATGCCCCGTCAGGGTGACAGTCGTCTTCCCCGTCTCGGCATCCCAGATCCGCGCCGTCTTATCGGAAGAGGCGGTCACCACCCGCTTGCCGTCCGAGGAGAACGATGCTTGATAAACGTCTCCTTCGTGACCTTGCAGAGTAACGGCCGTTTTTTCCGTCTCGACATCCCATATCCGTGCAGTCTTATCGGAAGACGCAGTCACCACCCGCTTGCCGTCTGGTGAGAACTCTGCCGAATAGACTTGGCTGGCGTGGCCCTGCAGCGTAACCATGAGTTTCCCCGTCGCCGTGTTCCAAAGACGCGCTGTGTGGTCTCGCGAGGCTGTTACGACGAGCGTGCCTTGTGGCGAAAATCGTACTTTGTTGACCCCTTCCGTGTGACCAGGCAGGACGTGTTTCTCGCGCTGCGCGAATAAGGCGTAAAGCAGAGCTGCCTCAGCGCCCGACGCAAACTGCCGATCTTTGCCAGCCTGTTTTGGAAGCGCTTCGAGAGCCAGAAGCATTCCGAGAGTAGCCTGCCCTTTATCGGTTTGCTCGCGCGATACAGAAGCCAGCGCTTGATTGCGTTCTTTCTTGGCGACGATGGCCTGTCGCCAACCAAAGAACGCCGCCCCGACTGCAATCGCCGCGACGAATGCGATTACGTAGGCGGCGATTCGAGTGCGTCGTGCAGTTTTCGCCTCTGCCTCTGAACGTTTGCGTTCCGCAAGCGCTTCCCGTTCGGCCAGCTCCTCCTTCTCCTGGCGTACCCTCTCGTCCCGCGCCCGGCAAGCTTCAAGATAGGCCCGACCGTCGGGGCCCAGGAGCCGTTCAAAATCGGATCGCCGCCGCACGGCTTCCGCTGCCACGAGCCGCTCGCCGGTGTGCACCAGCCATGCCTCGCCGCTGCTTGCTTCCTCCCGGTTCTTTGCCCACTCCGCCGCCGCGCGCTGCACCGCATCGAGGATTTTCAGCGCGTGGAGATCTTCGTCCAGCCATACAGTGAGCGTCGGCCATTGCCGCAGCAACGCTTCGTGCGCGACCTCGACTACCACCACGTCCTCGGCGCGACCCTCGATCTTGCGCCGGTCACGCACCAGCAACCGCCGCTCGATCAGCCGCTCGATGAGTGGACGCGCTTCCGGTGGAATTTCTTCCCAACGCGCCACGCGACGCTTGCGCTCTTCGGTGTCGGGATCGACCCGCGCGAGCCAGGGAATGAAGCTCGCACGCAGCAGACGCTCGCGAACAGCTTTGTCTGCGGGCACTGCGGGCTCGCGTCCGGGCTCGGCAAACGCCATCTCGACCGCCGCTTCAATCGAGCCTCGCACGCCGCCCAAGACCTCGTAGTCCTCGAGGAGCAGCTTGCCGTCCCCGCCGTGTTCGACGAACAGCCGCTCGAGCGTGAACGCGAGTAGTGGTAGCGCATCGGCGCCCTCGGCGTCATTCACGAGACGTTCGGTCAGGGCGGGATCGACCACCAGCTTGTGGCCGGCCTCCGTGCGGCGTTTCGCAGGGCCCTCGACGATAGCCTTGAATTCCGCACGTGCGATGGGTGGCAGGCTGAACAGATACGGCGCGACCTGCGCGAGCCGCGGCTCGGTCTGCAGGCGTTCGTAGGAGTCGGAGCGGATGGCGACAATCGCCAGCGCCCTCTGCCGCGCTGCGAGCGCTGCTGCGCCACCGCCTTCGGGCCGTGAAAGCATCAGCGCAATCAGGTCCAGGAAGCGCTCAGCTTCCGCCCCTCCGTCCGCGCCAAACAGTTCCTCACCCTGGTCGATCGGAATGACCACTGTTGGCGATGAAGCGTCGGGCCCGATCCGCGAGGTGGCGAGGGTCTGCAGTTCGGCGAGCAGGCGATTGAAGCCGTCGGGTTCGCGCAGCGCGTTGTTGATCACAGCGCGGCTTCTCGCGGTCTTGCGCTCCCGGAATGCGGCCTCGATACTCGCCGCAAGGCCCGTGGTGCCGGAGATCACCGCGCGCTCTGGCCGCATGACTGGTAGTGGTAGGAAGTTCCTGTCGTCTCGAATCAGGCGCGGCCACAGCCCGGCGCGCAGGAACGATGACTTGCCGGCACCCGATGCACCGAGGATGACGAAAAGGCGCTCGACGCCGCGCTCGCGCGAGCCTCGCAAGGCGTCGAGTCCGCGCACGATTGCCGCTTCGCGGCCGAAGAACACTGCGGCATCTTCAGGCTCGAGTGCATTCAGCCCGCGGTACGGCGCGCGGTTCGGATCGCCGTGCGGGGGCCAGGGAAACCTTGCAGGATCGAGCCCCGCTCGTTGCAGACCGACGCGCAGGCGCAAGAGTCCGTCTTCGGCAAACGAGACGTCGGTTTCGGGAACGATCGGCTCCTGCGATACGCGGAAGCTGCACCGTGCGGCGCCCGTCACCAGGTCGCAGAGTTGCAACTCCGTCGTCATCTCCCGCGGCAGCGCGTCGAGCGGCGTCGCCTCAACCAAGACGCCGAAGATGGCCTTGCCGAGCTGCTTTGCGAGGAGAAATTCGGCGAGGCACCAACGCGATGCCTGCCATGACGGGGAGATGAGGAACAGCACCGCCTCGCAACGGTCGGCCGCGAATTTCAGCGCTTCCTGCCAACGCTCACCCGGGGCGAGTCCGCGCGACGGAGTGATGTCGAGGAAATACTCCTCCCAGCCGGAATCCGCCAGCCATTTCGCGACGGCCAAGGCTGCCGCGTTGTTCTCGTTAGAATGGCTGATGAAGATCTTAGACATTCAGGCCCGATAAGGAGCCATAACCGAATCCCGACGTGCGGATGACGGTACCGAAGAAAAAGGCTGCGCTGATCGAGCTCGCGATGTTCGTCGCGTCCGGCAAAGCAGCAGGCTACCCGCGCCGCTTGCGCTTAACTCGGACCGCGCGCGCATCACCACCGGCCGACAGGTCTACGTGATTGGCTATCTTGCGTACGACACGCGCAACGACGCTTCCGCCATAAAGCAGATCTTCGGCAATATGTTCTTCGTCAAGCGCCTTGCGCCGGGCGAGATCATCGGCTCCCGGGAGCAAGGTCTTCAGCTGACACATGACTGCTCGACGATGGGCGGTAGTAAGCGGTGAACCGTGCACGACCGATACGCCCCGGTCCTATACCCTGATTTCGCGCCAGTCGGTGAGTTCGACGACCATGTCTCCGCCGGTCACGCTCTCCTGCGTGGAGAATCCATCGTGTTGCTTTAGTTTCCCGAAATCAACCGAGGCGAGCTTTTCCACATGTTTGACGCTGACCTGGTAGGTCTTATATCGCCCGAAGACGAATTCCAGGTCCTCCTTGAGGAGGTCCGACTGGCTTACTTTGTATGCCGTCACCGAGGGCCGGCCCTTCTCGGTGACCAGCGCCACGACCTTCCAGTATTCACGCGGTATCCTTACACCACGGTACAGCATGTCGTTGCGCCGAAAGACAGGGCCCGTGAGCACAGAGATCTGCAGGTCGTGTGCGCGCGAGTTATTGAGCAGGTAATTTTCCAAGCCCAGCCACACCACCTGGTTGAAGTCGTCGAACTGGGGCGAGCAGTTCGTGAAATGAAAGGTATCGTCGTTTGCAGCCGAAGCCGCCGCACCCCAGACCGGGTCCCCGCGCCGGACCAGGTGTCCCCGGTCGAGACGGTTGCCGGTGTAGAGACCCTCGCCGATTTGAAAATCCGTGGATATCCGGCCGTCGTAGAACCACTTGTCTTCCGCCCGCGTGAGCTTTTTCGACTTTTTGCCGTCGATGTTGCAGGCCGTGAAGATTGCGAGCTTCCGCGACTTGGACATGATGATCGAGAAATGATGGTATTTCAGCACCGGGCTGGAACCGGCCAGCAGCGGAGCTTCATCGCCTTGCCGCGCATCCACAAGTTTCGGAAGGGAAACCTTTATCCCGGAGAGGAATTCGGGGTCGAAACCCTCGCGGTTGGAGAAATGCCCCGCTGGCGTAATGTGTAGCGGCGCTTCCAAGCCTGCAGGCGACTCGTTTCCGACGCCTGCGGTTTTGGATAGGTCCCCCAGGCAAACCATCTCGTGGAGTTGGGTGGGTTTCTCAATATTCATGGATCCCCCTCTTCAAGTGTCGGATTTTATTTCGCTCCAGACCGATCGGTCGTGGCAGCAATCGAGTCTATGAGAACCGGGAAGTGGCCTCACGGAATTGAACAAACGGATAAGTTGGAATTCGGCGTCAATGTAGACCCGATGAGGACTGAAGACAAGGAGCGGAACCATGGCAAGGAAACCACCCGCAATAAGGCGGGGGGTGATCTTCCATACCGATCGCGGCATCGAGTATGCTGCCGGGGCGTGGGTGAAAATCCCGGTCTCAGCTAAATCGGCGGGAGGTCCGGAATGACCGATAGTGATTATCCAGCGCTCTATCAGGCTGCCGACGCGGCTTCAGTCAGATCGCAAAACGTCTATCTTCGATGTGTCAAATGGTATGCGGCTCTTTCCATTCTCGGAGGCGGGTTAGGATCATACGGCATTGAATCCCGTGCGATGGCGGCAGCGGCTGCCATCGTCTTCTCGATAGGATTATTTCTCTCAGTCTTAATGGCTGCGAGGAAATATGAAAACATGTGGTACCGCGCCCGCGCAGTTGCGGAATCAATCAAAACAAGCTCCTGGCGATTCATGATGGGCGCCAACCCTTTCGATTACAGAGTGACGCCCAATGATGCAACGCTTAACTTTATGGGTCTGCTTCAGAAGATTCTGCGAGAACACAAGGACTTTGGAGCAGAATTCGGCGGGGCCATCGTGGAGAACGCCGAAATATCAGCTCGTATGCTGCATGTTCGATCGTCGAGTTTGAGCGACAGAAAGCGCATTTATGAAGAGGAGCGGATTGTTGAGCAGAGAGGCTGGTATGCAGGGAAATCAAAATATAACTACGGCCAAGGGCAACTTTGGTTCTGGCTTCTTGTTGCACTACAGGGAAGCGCCATCTTCTTCACTGTATTACGTATAGTCGAGCCTAGCTGGAAATATTTGCCCACCGAGGTGTTTGTTGTCGCAGCAACAAGTGCTTTGGGATGGATTCAGGTTAAACGGTTCCGAGAATTGGCGGCTGCATACGCTGTCGCAGCACACGAAATCGGGCTTGCGCAGGCCGAGTTGGCTGCGGTCGCCACGGAAGATCAATGGTCACAATTTGTCGCTGACACAGAGCATGCGTTCTCGCGAGAACATACACATTGGATAGCACGAAAGAGATGAACGAAACCGTGCCATGGCAGAGCGCCGCAACTGGGTGGTCTGTCCACCTGTCAATCAGCTAAACAAGAACTTCACCACCGTGTAGATCCCGATGACAACCGCCGCGAGCAGCAAGAGACCCACGATATAAACGACGATTGCCAGCAACCAGATCCAGACATCCCGCTCGCGCACTTCCAGCGGGCAGTCGAAAAGCCTGGCGAGGTCCGCGGGCTTGACGTGCGTCGGCGTGCTGGCGAGCTGGGACTCGTCGGCGGTCGCCGGGATGTCCATGCGCTCGAGGCAGCGCGCGACCAGGCCGGAGCAGATGAACTGGCGGTCCACCGAGAAAACCAGCCGCCAGCCGAAGAAAAGCGACAACCCGACGCTCATAGCCGTCATCCAGCCGTACTGCAGCCCGGCCAGCTTCTCGGCGAACGTCACGGCCTGCCGCCGGTCGCGCTCATTGGCGATCTGCGAAACGCTCACGACTGCGTAGTCGGTTGCGTCATAGCTGCCGATGTGGCAGCGTTTCACGCCCCGCGCGACTGCTTCGACGATGTTGCCGTCGTCGTCAACGATGATCGCGGCGTGACTCCAGCCGGTGTACTTGCGGTCCGTGTCGGGATACGCCAGCCGCTGGCCGAAGCGGATCAGCTTCGCGAAGAAAGTCTCGGATCTGACCAGGACTAAATCGCCGGGATTGTATTCCCCGCGGTTCACGCTCTCGTAGGGTCCGAAACGCTTGTGCTGGACTGCGCTGTATTGTGATGGCATGGCACCTCCGAGGACCGACCGCATCGGGGAGAACCGGGGCGGGTTTGGTCATGCGTACTTCCTAGTCCGGCGCCACCCTAGCGGGCAACAAGTGACTGGTATCATCGAATTCCCGGCTCACCCCTCATCCCTCAGCATTTGCGCCCCGCGCTCCGCGATCATCACGGTCGGGGTGTTGGTGTTGCCGGAGGTGATCGTGGGCATGATCGAGGCGTCGATCACGCGCAGGCGCTCGATGCCGCGCACTCGCAGCTTCGGATCCACCACCGCCGCGGCATCGCCCGCGCGTCCCATCCGGCACGTTCCAACCGGGTGGAAGATCGTGGTGCCGATGTTGCCCGCCGCGGTGGCGAGTTCGTCCTCGGACTGAAACTGCGGCCCGGGCAGGAACTCCTGCGGCTCGTATTTCCTCAGGGCATCCGTGCCGGTCACGATGCGGCGCGTGAGCCGGATCGAGTCCGCCGCCACCTTCCGGTCCTCGGGCGTGGCGAGGTAATTCGGCGCGATGGCGGGATGCGCGCGTGGGTCGGGCGCGGCGATGCGCACGTGCCCGCGCGCGGTCGGCCGCAGATTGCTCACGCTGGCGGTGAACGCCGGAAACCGGTGCGGCGGCTCGCCGAATTTATCGAGCGAGATCGGCTGGACATGGTACTCGAGATTGGGCGTCGTCTGGGACGGGTCGGACTTCACGAAAGCCCCGAGCTGCGACGGCGGCATCGTCATGGGCCCGGTGCGAAACACCGCGTACTCGAGGGCGATCCTGGCCTTAGCCCACCACGAATGGAGCAGCGTGTTGAGCGTCACCACGTTCTTCACCCGGAACGCCATCCGCAGCTGCAGGTGGTCCTGCAGGTTGTTGCCGACCGGCAGCTCGTGCGCGACGGCGATGCCCCGGCTCTGGAGCAGCGCGCCGGGCCCGATGCCGGAGAGCTGGAGGATCTGGGGACTGCCGATCGCGCCGGTGGCGAGAATGGTGTCGCGCCGTGCCTCGGCGAATTGCTCCTCGTTGTCCAGGAAGAACTCGACGCCACGCGCGCCCCGGCCCTCGAGCCGGACTCTCTTCACCAGCGCGCCGGTGACGACTTTGAGGTTGGGCCGCGCAGCCGCCGGCCGCAAGAACGCCTTCGAGGCGTTCCAGCGCACGCCGTTTTTCTGGTTCACGTCGAAGCGCGACACGCCGCTGTTGTCGCCGCGATTGAAGTCGTCGGTCCAGGGGATGCCCGACTCGACAGCGGCGTCGCGGAAGGCTTCGATGATCTCCCAGCGCACGCGAGGCGTTTCGACGCGCCACTCGCCTCCTGCGCCGTGCTTCTCGTCTGCCCCGCGCCAGCTGTCCTCGCTCCTCATGAAAACCGGCAGCACGTTGCGCCACGCCCAGCCGGAGTCGCCGGTCACCGCCGCCCACTCGTCGTAGTCGCGCGCCTGGCCACGCAGGCAAAGCATGGCGTTGATCGAGGAGGAGCCGCCGAGCACCCGCCCGCGCGGGTAGCCGATGGAGCGACCGTTCAGCCCCGGCTCGGCCGCGGT
This sequence comes from Burkholderiales bacterium, assembly GCA_050741115.1. Lineage (GTDB taxonomy): Bacteria > Pseudomonadota > Gammaproteobacteria > Burkholderiales > SG8-41 > SG8-41. The sequence continues at coordinate 20,635 of JBOIEM010000053.1, read as the reverse complement.
CCGGTAGCACCAGTCGGTGCGCGGGTTGCCGATGCAGTAGAGGTAGCCGACCGGGATGTGGATCCAGATCCAGTCGTCCTTGCCGCCCGCCTCGAGCAGCAGCACCGTGACGCTCGGATCCGCGGACAGGCGGTTGGCGAGCACGCAGCCCGCCGTGCCCGCGCCCGCGATCACATAGTCGAATGTGCCCAAAGTCTTCGCCATGCGTCACTCGTCCCGGTCCAGAGGCATCTCATAGCCCTTGCGGATCTTCAAGCCCTTGATGACCTCCTTTACCGTGCCGGCGAGCGGCAGCGAGAGGCGCGCACGGTCGGCCTCGTGCAGTACGATGCTCATGTCCTTTTCGGCCCACGGCATGGGGCGGTCCCCCGCGCCGTTGTCGAGCGACCAGTTCTGCGCGCTGCCGTGGCGCAGCGCCTCGCGCAGCCGCTCCCGTTCGACGCCGAGCGCCTCCCCGAGCCGCAGCCCCTCGTCGTTCGCCGCCGTGCACGCCCACAGCAGCAGGTTGTTGACCATCTTTCCGACCTGCCCCGCCCCCGCCGGGCCGAGATGAAAGAGGTCCGAGGCGAAGGTCGCGAATGCCGGGCGGCAGGCCTCGAACGCCGCCGGATCGCCGGCGCCGTAGATGAGGAGCCTGCCTGCCGCGGCCGCCGGCTCGCCGCGGGCGAGCGGGATGTCGAGGAGCGTGATCTTCCGCTCCTTCAAGCGCTCGGCGAGCCGCCTCGCGTAGCGCGGCGCGACGGTCGAGGCGAGGGCCACGATCGGCCTCGGCTGCGCCCCTGCGACGATACCCTCCGCGCCGAATACGACTTCCTCCACCTCGGATTCGAACCCGACCACGATGATGACGAGCCCCGCCGCCTGCGCGACCTCGCGCGCGGAGGCCGCGATGCGCACGCCGAGCGTCCGGGCCCGCGCGCACGCTTCCGCCACCGGATCGCAGCCGACCACCTTGTAGCCCTTGGCGAGCAGATGCCCCGCCATCGGGTTGCCCATCTTGCCCAGGCCGATGAGGCCGACCGTTTCGATCGCTTTCATTTCTTCCGGCTTTCGCCTTCCGCCTTGCGCTCTCCGTTTTCAGCTACGGCGCGGCACGCGCGAAGGCGTCCACCTTGCGCTTCAACCGCGCGGCCTCGGCAAGGAAGGCGTCGGGGGTGATCCCCGGCACCCACAGGAAGGCGGGCGGCTTCAAGGTCGAGTCGTAGCGCTGCATGCCCTCGCGCCCCGATTCGCCGGCCATCTCGAGGCCGGCGGCGGCGCCGAAGGCCGCCACCGATACGACGGCCGCGATGATGCCGAGCCTCCTGCGCGGCGCGCGGCTGTTCAGCCGCAGGTGCCGGTACATCATGTAGGCGAAGATCGCCGCTGCCGCCGCGGTGCCGACGTACCCGAGCCACCGCAGGTCAAGACCGAACGAAGAATATTCGACCAGCGTGTCCGCGAGCGCCAGCGCGGTGATCCCCGCGCACGCGACGAAGCCGTGCGCCGCGAAGTTCGCGCGCCCGCCGACCATCCGGCTCACGAGGGACCAGAGCGAGACCCAGATGCCGACGCCAATGCACATGCCCACGATCGGGAACACCATGAACAGTTTCTCGTCCACCTGGACGGCCTGGATCCACGCATTCAGCGCCACCAGCCCGAGCAGCACCGCGCCCATGATCGCAAACGAAAGCGGCCGGCGGTACATCGCCGTGGCGCGCAGACGCACCTCGGGCTGCACCGCGTAGGTGGGCGCGCGCACGCGAATCTGGGTCTGGCCCAGGCGCACGATGTCCTCGGGCCCCACTTCACCGGAGGCGAGGCGCCGCGCCGACGGCGGGAGCGAGATGCCGTTGACCGAATCGAGATCCGTGACCGTGAACCGCCCGTCCGCCGCGGGCTCGATCTGAATGTGCCGCGGCGCGATAAACTTGTCGTCGAGTATGATCTCCACGTCGTAGCCGCGCCCGGCCCGCACCGGCCAGCGGTACACCGGATGGCGCGCCACTACGTCGCCGTGCCGGCCGAGGACCTCGACGAACGCTAGCGGTTCCACCGGATCGCCTCGATGTAGCGCTTCGCAAATTCCATCGCCGCCCCGAACGAGACGCCTTCCATCTCGAGCTCCGACTGGAGCGCAACGCCCGGATCACCGAGGGTCGCGAGCCGCACCGTCACGTCGTACAGCCCCTCGAAGCGCTTGTAGCGCCGGACGCACATCGCCATCTTGGCGCGCACCCCCTCGAGCGCCACGATCTCGTCGTCGCAGGCGAAGCGGGTGTGGTGCTTGCGGTCGTAACTTTCCCTGAACCTGCCGAAGCCGAAGCGGCTCTCCTGGAGGTGCGCGAAGCGCAGCGCCCCGATGCCGGCCGCGCTCAGGATGCTGTGCCGGTAGGACACCATCCCGGTATGGAGCCGCCGGTCGATATAGAGGGAGGAGAACGTGTAGCAATAATGCGTATCCACCGTGTACGGCCGGTTCGGCTCGCGCTCGGTGCTGGCGCCGCATTGCATGAATTCTCCGGCCTTGGCCGGCACGCCGAATTTCCCGAGCTGCTGCAGGGGAAGCGGCCCCTTGAGCAGAGCATCCATGATCTCGGCCGCGTGCGCGTTCAGCTGCGCGCCCACGTCCGCGCGTAAGTCCGGGCCGCGCGGCTGGCCGGCCGCCGCGCGCGACAGCACGTCGCTCGCGAATTTCGCCGGCACGAGAAAGCTCACGAGCTGGCCCCCGCGGTGGATCGCCACGTTGACGCCGAACACCCGGCCGGCGGTGTCCACCACCGGCCCCCCGCTCATGCCGGGGTTGATGGCGCCGGTGAAGTGGATCCGCTCGTAGTACTGCTCCTCGGAGCGGCCGTTGTAGATGCCCTCGACCACCGTGAGTCCCTGATTGAGCGGATAGCCGAGCGAGAAGCCCTTGTCGCCCTTCTGGAGCGTCGAGTCGCGGAACGGGAGCGCCCGGACGTCCCCGGTGTCGCCCTTCACGACGGCGACGTCGTGGATGACGTCCACGGCCACGATCTCGAGCGGCCCGCGGCGGCCGTCGGGCAGCACGAATTCCAGTTGATAGGTTTCGGGCTCGAGTGCCTTGTCGGCGACGACGTGGTAGTTGGTGAGGATCCGCCCGCCTCCGACCGTGAATCCCGTGCCCGTGGCGGCGGGAGTATCGCTCCCCCCGAGCAGCACCCGGATCTGCGCGACGCTGTCGCGGGTCCGCTCGTAGAGGGAGCGCGCCTGCGCGGAAACCGGAAGCTCCTCGGGTGCCGCCGGCTGCTGCCCTGCGGCGGGATGGGCAAGCCACGCGGCCGCGATCAGCACGGCGGTGCAGCCAGCGCGGCCGGCGTTTCCGATGGGCGTGGCCAGGGTCATGTTCTCGGCGGGAGGGAAAGTATAGCCCACCAATCGAAGGCAGAAGGCAGAAGGGTGGGCCGGGGTTTCCATCCCCTCATCCCTACCCCTTCTCCCAAAAGGAGAAGGGAAGCTCGACCCGCCCCTCTCCACTCGGGAGAGGGGCGGGGGTGAGGGATCGAATGTGCCTGCGCACATTCGAGCCGGCGAACGCCCGACGCGATGCAGCGCGGCGGGACGGGGTCACTGACCAGGGATGACCTGGTCCGCCTTCTGACTTCTGCCCTCATCCTTCGGCGAGCGCTGCGAGCGCGGCGCGCTCGCCGCTCGCGAGCGCCCCCGCGACGGTGCCATGCTCTCCTTCGTAGTCGGCCGCCTCGCCGGCAAAGAAGAGCGTGTCCAGCAGCGGCTCGGCGAGCGCCCGCCGCGCGCCATAGCCGCCGACCATGACGTAGCTGTAGGCCCCGCGCGCGAACGGATCCTGCTGCCAGTGGTGGACCCAGGCAGCGGCGAGCCGGTCCTCGATGCCCGCCCGCATGCCGAAAACCGACGCGAAGCCCGCCACGGCCGCGCGCACGATGGCGCGCGTCCCGGCGTCCGCGAGCCGCGCCGCGTTCGGTCCGCCCGCCCACGCGATGAGGAGCGGCACGCTTTCGGGGAGCGCGGTCCAGAAGGTTGGAAACGCTGCGTGCGGCGAGTGGAAGAAGGAGACGCCGCGGTAGCGCCCGGCGTCGAGCTCCTCCCAGAACGCGGTGCGGAACAACAGGGCGGCCTTGATCACCGCCCCGGAGGCGAGCCCGTAGAACGCGCGGTGTTTTTCCCGGAGCGACGGGGAGAAGCGGACCGCGCCCGGCGCGCGCGGCGGGAGCTTGAGCACGCCGAGCGGCAGCGTGACGATCGCGCGCCGCGCCGCCACCCGGAGCAGGTCCTCCTTCTGACTTCCGCCTTCTGCCTTCGAGTACGCGACCTCGACCGCGCCGCGCTCCCATCGCACCGCGCGCACGACGCTCCCCAGACGCAATTCGACCCGGCTGCCGGCGAGGCCGGCAGCGAGCCAATCGAGCAGCGCGCCGTAGCCGCCCCGCGGCCGGAAGTGTCCCGGGCTGCCCGCCGCCTCCGCGCCCCACTCCTCGGCGATGGCGCGGGCGCTCGCGCGCGCCGCATCCGCCGCGTCGTAGCCCTGCGCCCGCATCCGCGCGAAGGTGCGCGCCTCCTCCGACAATCCGTGCCGGCCGCGGGCGAGAAACGCCTCGAACGAGACGTCCTTCTTCTCGAAAGCGCGGACGTGCCGTCGCAGGACGCGCTGAACCTCCGCGTGGAGGCGGTCTCCCCGCGGCCGCAGCTTCCCGCCGACGACCGCCCGGCGGACGATGGGCGCATCGAGCGCGGCAATACCCGCGCGCCGCATGCGGGACAGCGTCGCCGCGGGGCGTCCGTGAATGAATTCGGCGCCGAGCTCGACCGGAACCGGAAGACCGGGCACGTCGAGCGACCAGACACGGCCGCCGATACGGTCGCGCGCCTCGAGGACGACGGCCGGCTTCCCGCGGCGGGCGAGCTCCGCCGCCGCCGCCAGCCCGGCGGCGCCGGCGCCCAGGATCACGACATCGTAGATCAAAAGGAAAAGAAGGAAAAGGGGCCAGGCTCGATTATCTGCCAGCCTGCGGCAACCCGTTCAGATATTCGAGCCTGGCCCCTTTTCCGGGGTTGCGGCCGCGATGGCGTGCCAGATGCAAGCCGGCGTGTACGGGAGGTCGAGGCGGTCGATGCCGAGCGGCGAGAGCGCATCGAGCACCGCATTCGCGGCCGCGGGGACCGCGCCGGTCGTGCCCGCCTCGCCGCCGCCCTTTGCGCCCAGGGGATTGTTGGGCGACGGCACCGAATGGTCGTAGAGGCGCGCCTCGCGCAGCACCGCGGCGCGCGGCATCGTGTAATCCATGAAGCTGCCGGTGAGAAGCTGCCCGGACGTGCGATCGTAGACGCAGTGCTCGCCCAGCACCTGCCCGAGTCCCTGCACGATGCCGCCCTGGATCTGGCCCTCGAGCAGTACGTGATTCAGCACGCGTCCGCAGTCGTCCACCGCGACGTAGCGCTCGACGCGTATCACGCCGGTATCCGGGTCGATCTCGACCTCCGCCACGTGCGCGCCGCCGGGAAAGGTCCGCACGAGCTGGATCTCGCCGAGCGCATCGAGCGGGTGCGGAGCCGCGCCGGCGTATTTCGCCGCGAGCTCCGCGATGCCGATCGACGCCGGCTTTCCCCTGACCCGGTAGCGCCCGCCCTCGAACGCCACGTTCTCCGTGCGCGCCTTGAGCGCTGCCGCTGCGAGCTCCAGGCCCTTGCGGATCACCTCGCGCGCGGCATGCACCATCGCGCCGCCGTGCGAGATCATCGAGCGCGACGAGATGGTGCCCTCGCCCGCGAGCCGCGGTCCGAGGGGATCGCTCGCCCGCAGCAGGATCCTCCGCGCATCCATGCCGAGAACCTCCGCGACGATCTCCGGGAACACCGTCTCGTGACCCTGGCCCGAGGGCCCCGCGAGCGCGTAGACCCGCGCGTTGCCCGAGGCGTCGAAACGGATCGCGGCCTGCTCCCGGGGGCTCGCGCCGCCGCCGGAGGGCTCGATGAAGATCGCGCAGCCGATGCCGCGGAGCTTTCCGCGGCGCGCGGCATCCGCCCGGCGCGTCTCGAACGTGCTCCACTGCGAGCGCTTCACCGCGAGCTCGAGCAGGCCGGGCGGATCGCCGCTGTCGTAGACGAAGGCCGCGATCGGCGTCTGGTACGGAAACGCCTCCTTCGGGATGAGATTGCGCCGGCGCAGCTCGATGCGATCGACCCCGGTCTCGCGCGCCGCCGCCTCCACCAGACGCTCGACCAGGTAGCTCACGTTGGGCCGCCCCGCGCCGCGGTAGGCGGAGGTCGGCGTCGTGTTGGTGAGCGCCAGGCGGTGGCGCCCGTAGAGCGTCGGGATGCGGTAGGCGTTCGCGACATGCGCGGTGGCGGTCATCGTGTTGATGAGCGGCCCGGGCTGCGAGAGGTACGCCCCCGAGTTGACGATCCAGTCGAAGCGGATGGCGAGGAAACGGCCGTCGCGGTCGAGCGCGAGCTCTCCCGAGAGCCGCGCCGCGCGCCCATGGTAGTCGCTCACGAAGGTCTCCGCGCGCGAGGACACCCATTTGACCGGCCGCCCGAGCGTCCTCGCCGCGAGCACCGCGGCGCAGTACTCGACGTAGGCGTCGGAGCGGATTCCGAACGCGCCGCCCACGTCCTGCGCGTGCACGCGGATCTTCTCGGCCGGGATGCCGGTGACGCCGGTCAAGCCAGCCAGCATGAGCGAAATGCCCTGGGTGCTGGAGTAGAGGTCGTAGCTCCCGGTCGCGGAATCGTACGCGGCCAGGCACGCCTTCGGCTCCATCGGGTTGCCGACCATGCGGTTCGATTCGAGCGTCAGCCGCGTCACGTGCGCCGCCCGCTCGAAGGCCCGCGCCGTCCCCGCCTCGTCGCCGTACTCGAAGTCGAAGCAGAGATTGCCGGCGATATCGGCATGGAGCTGCGGCGCGCCCGGCTCGAGGGCGGCCGCCTCGTCCACCACGTGCGGCAGGTCGCGGTACTCGACCTCGATCGCTTCGGCGCCGTCCTGCGCGGCGGCAGCGGTGGTCGCGACCACCATCGCCACTTCCTGACCGACGAAGCGCACGCGCCCGTTGGCGAGCACGTCCCGGTGCGGCACCTTGAGCGCCGCGCCGCCCCGGCCGGGATATTTCACCAGCGGCGGCGCGACCTTGAAGCCGGCCCGGGTCGTGTCCGCGCCGGTCAGCACGGCGATGACGCCGGGCGCGGCGAGCGCGGGCCGCGGATTGACGGCGACGATCTCCGCGTGCGCGCGGTCCGAGCGCAGGAAAAACGCATGGAGTTGCCCGGGCAGGTTCCAGTCGGCGGTGTAGCGCCCGGCTCCGGTGACGAGCCGCGCGTCCTCGCGCCGGCCCTTGAACACGGCCCTGGCCTTGATCGTCACTGCGTCACGCCGGACCGGCCATCACCGGCCGGCCATCGTGTTCGCCAGCTCGAGGCGTTCGGCGAGGTTGCGCACCAGCGCCCGCGTGAGATAGAGCTGCGCGCCGGGGCTCATGCGGGCGAGCGCCTCCGGTTCGAATTCGGCGAGCAACAGCTCCTTCACCGACACCACCGTCGCGCTCCGCGGCGCCGCGCCGTCGCGAATGAAGGCCATTTCGCCGAAGCACTCGGTTTCGTGAATGACGTTGAGCAGCTGTCCGCTGCGGGTGACCTTCGCCTCCCCCTTGGCGAGGAAGAACAGCTTCCTCCCCTTGTCGTGCTCGCGCATGATCGTCGCGTCCGGCGGGACCCTCACCCAGTTTGCCGTGCGCGCGAGTTCCCAGAGCTCCAGGTCGGACAGCCCGGCCAGCGATGGCACCCTCTTCAGCGCGCTGTATTTTTCGCTGTCGGCGATCACTCCGGGCGGCAGCGACTTCTCGGCGACCCCCGACAGCGCGAGGGCGAAGTCGCGCCAGGTCGTGTAGCGCTGCTCGGGCTTCTTGGCGAGCGCGCGCAGCAGCACGGCGTCGATCTCCTTCGGCAGGTCGCCGCGCACCTTGCTCGGCCCCACGGGCGGCTGCTGGAGGATCTTGCGGCGCAGCGCCTCCAGGTTGTCCGCCGTGAACGGGCGCTGGCCGGTGAGCAGCTCGTAGAGCACCACGCCGAGGGAGTACATGTCGCTGTGGAGGGTGAGCTCCTGGCGCTGCAACTGCTCGGGGGACATGTAAAACGGCGAGCCCAGCGCCGCGGTCTCCACCGCCTGGCTCCTGCGCAGGTAGGCCGCGCCGAAATCCGAGATCTTGATCTCGCCGCCTGGCGCGAGCATGAGGTTCGCCGGCTTGATGTCGCGGTGGACGATCCCCTCCTTGAACGCGTATTCGAGCGCGCCGCAGCACTTGAAGCCGAGCTGCAGCACGTCCGCCACCGGCAGCAGCTGCCCGGGCTGCGTGTGCCGCGACAAATCGCGCCCCTCGACATATTCCATCGCGATGTAACCGGAATTCTCCTGCATCGCCGCGTCGAGTATCGCCGCAATGTGCGGGTGCCGGAGCTTGCCGGCGAGCGAGGCCTCGTTCAAGAACTGCTGGCGGTAAACGGTTCCGAACTCGGGATCGCGGAACACTTCGGGCTCGATCGTCTTCAGCGCCACTTCCTTGCCGGAAAACGTGTCCTTCGCCAGGTAGACGGTGCCCGTCGCACCCTTGCGGATGAGCTTCTGGACCTCGTACTTCCCGACCTGGAGGCTGAGCTCCATTGCGATGGGCTGGGTTTTTTCCAGTGGACCGTGGCTCACGACCGGCGGCTCCCGAAGATTCTCCTTCCCCAATTTAACCACAGACGCGCGTGTCACGCCTTGCGCAGGCCGAGCTTCGCCGCGAGCCACGAGGCGACGATGTCGGCGACACGGTCTTCCCTGCCGTTGTAGAAGTGATCGCAATCCGGAATGATCTCGACCTGGCTCAGTCCGCACGGGCCCGAACTCCTAGCGCTGCAGTACTGCGGGCCAGTTCGCGTCCGCTTTGCGGATGTGGCCAGGAATATCCCGGTTCCAGCGCTCGCGGATACGGAGGCTGTAGTTGAGGTAGAGCTTGCCATCCACTATCGACCAGGCGGCCGGGTCGATGTCCGCGGTATAGCCTTCCGCTACCGCGTAGGCGCAGTAGCCGCCGTACTGCGGCGCATATTTTTCCGGAGCGACGGCGAATTTGTCCCGGTTCTTCGCACTGGCGAAGTACCACGTCGCGCCGCCCCACGGGTGGCTGAACTGCTTCGAGCCTTTCACCGGCCCCTTCCGGTCGAAATACGCCGCCGGGTCGTGGCCGCGGATCGCGCCATCCCGATCGGAGAAAACCGGCGCTTTCTGCGCCCATGCGGCGGGCGCAAGCAGGATGGCCGCGATCAATACGAGAGTGCGGGAGGTCATGGTCGGCGCTCCGGAGTCAGGATTGATCTGTGCTACGCTCGCACGGCGATATCTTATACGGAGGATTCCATGCGGCGGTTGCACGTCCTGTTGCCCGTTCTTGCCGGCCTCCTGTCTTGCACGGCACTTGCCCAGACCTATCCCAGCCGGCCGATCCGGATGATCGTGCCGCAGGCGCCCGGGAGCGCGTCCGACACGGTCGCGCGCCTGCTCGCCGCCGAGCTCACCAGCCAGATGAAGCAGCAGATCGTCGTGGACAACCGCCCCGGCGGGGCGCTGCAACTGGGGCTGGAGCTGACCTCGAGGGCCACTCCCGACGGCTATACCATCGGCTACTGCATGATCGGTGCGATGGCAATCAGCCCCAACATGCTGCGCAAGCCGCCGGTGGACGTGCAGAAGGACCTGCTGCCGATCTCCCAGACGACGACCGGCCAGATGCTGCTCGCGGCCGGTCCCGGCACGTCGTTCAAGAGCGTGAAGGACGTGATCGACCACGCCCGGCAGAACCCGGGAAAGCTCTTCAACGCTTCCTCCGGCAACGGCACGCCCGGCCACGTCGGCTTCGAGCTGTTCAAGTTCATGACCGGCACGCAGATCGTCCACGTCTCCTATAAAGGCGGGGCGGCGGGCATCGCCGATCTCATCGCGGGGCAGGTGCAGCTCATGCTGGAGAGCACGAACTCGATCACGCCATTCGCGAAAGCCGGCCGCGTGCGCGCGCTGGCGGTGACTAGCGCCCAGCGCACGCCGGCGCTGCCCGACGTGCCGACCGTCGCGGAGGCGGGGGTGCCCGGCTACGAAGCCACGACCTGGACCGGCATCGTCGGGCCGGTCGGCCTTCCGAAGTCAATCGTGACGCGGTTGAATGCCGAGCTGGTCAAGGCAGTTGCATCGCCGACGTTCCGGGAAAAAGCCGCCGCGATCGGCTCCGAGCCGGTCAGCAGCACGCCGGAGCAATTTGGCGCGTTCATTCGCAGCGAGCACGCCAAGTGGGGCGAGGTCATACGGCGTTCCGGGGCGAGGATCGATTGACGCGCAGGTGTCAGTGCAGGTCGAGGGCGTGGCGCTTCAGCGCGGAGAGCGGCGCGAACTTGAGGACCTGCTCGTGGGTCGCCTCCAGCACGACGCGCGGTGCTTGCCCTGCTTCCCAAGCCTCGACCCAGCGCAGCACGTGCAGGCACCAGCGGTCACCGGGCTTCAGCCCCCGGAAGCGCAACTCAGGGCGCGGCGTAGTGAGGTCGTTGCCGCGGCTCTTCGAATACTCCAGGAACTCCGCCGTGACCCTCACGCACACCAGGTGGAATACCTCCTGCTCGCCGTGCGTGGCGCAGCAGCCGTCGCGGAAATAGCCGGTGACCGGGTCGTAGCTGCACGCGAGCAGCGGCCCACCGAGGACGTTTCTCTCCTTGGGAAGCTCTTCGCTCATTCAATGCCGGCGTGATGCCTCTCGCCACCGTCACTTGATGGCCATCGGGTTGATGGGAGAGCCGACGGCGCCGGTGATGGGAAGCGGCGGGCCGCAGAACAGGAACTCGTAGACCCGGTCGCGCGCGCAGTCGTCGGCGAGGTCCTTGAGATAGAAGATCTCGCCCATGGTGATGCCGATCATCGGGATCACGATCCAGTGCCAGGGCTGGAACGCCTCGGTGCTCTCGTTCGGCCGCACTTCGCAGCCCCAGGTGTCGAAGCAGATCGCGGCGATCTCCTTCTTGTGGATCCACTCACAGGTCTCGAAGCGCAGGCCCGGCGCGTCCCCCGCCGCGTAGGTTCCCCAGTCCCCCTGAGCGAGGCAGTGCTCCATCTGGCCGGTGCGCACGATCACGAAATCGCCGCGCCGCACGTCCACGCCCTGCGCCTTCGCGCAGCCGTCGAGCTCGGCATTGCCGACGCCAAAGCCGTCCTCGAGGTGATCGCCGCCGAGAGTGCGCGGGATGTCGAGCAGCACGCCGCGGCCGATCATGCGGTCGCGCGTCTTGTGGATGCCGTTCTTCTTCGCGCCGGTGGAATCCACCAGCCGAGCGTCGTAGCCGTTCCACATCTTGTCGCCGTAGAAGATGTGCCCGAGCGCGTCCCATTGCGTGCCGCATTGCAGCGGCATCGATACCATGTCGTCGGCGTAGCGGATTTTCCCGGCGTCCTGAGTGCCCGCCACCGCGTCGGTGCCGGTCGCAAGCATGGTGTGAATGGGGTTGAAGCGCCCGCCCCAGCCGGTGCGCTGCGGCCCGTTCGAGTTGAAGTCGAGGCCGAGGGCGAACGCTCGTCCCCGCTTCACCAGCGCCGCCGCCTTCACGATGTCCTGCGGGGTGACGAAGTTGAGCGTGCCGAGCTGGTCGTCCGGCCCCCATCTTCCCCAGTTCTTCACGCGCACCGCCATGCTCTCGATCGTTTTCAGCGTGACGTCCTGCTTGAGCGGGCGCTTCGGCACCATCTTCATCGGTAACGACGGCTTGGTTCCTGCCATGGCTCCTCCACTGCTAAAGCAGCTCGATCCCGGACTCCTTGATCACCTTGCGGAATTTCGCGACCTCGCTTTTCACCACCGCGGCGAATTCCTGCGGGGTATTGGCGATGACGACGAAACCGAGCGCGGCGAAGCGCGCCTTGACTTCCGGCGCGTTGAGCGCCCGCACCGCCTCCCGGTTCACGGCGTTGATCACCCTATCCGGCACGCCCCGCGGCGCGAACACCCCGTGCCAGATCTGGAAGTCGTAGCCCTGCACCCCCTGCTCCCCGATGGTCGGCACCTCGGGCAGCACGGGCGAGCGCTGGGCGCTGGTGATGCCGTACGCCCTCAACTTCCCCGCCTGGACATGCTGCCGCACCGCGAGCGGCGTCAGCAGGGCAACGTCCACCTCGCCGCCCAGGATCGCGAGTTCGGTGGGCGCGCTGCCTTTGTAGCGCACGTTGTTCATCTTGGTCTGCACCTGCGCCCACAGTGCATCGCCCGAAAGCTCGCCGGTCGCGCCGGCGATACCGACGTTGAGCTTCCCCGGCTGCCTGCGCGCGAGCGCGATGAAGTCCATGAGGGTCCCCGCGCCGACTTTCGGATTCGCGACCACCACCATCCCGCTCGTCACCATCTGGACGATCGGCGTGAAATCGCGCACCGGGTCGTACGGCAGCTTGCGATAGAGGCTCGCGTTGATCGCATGCGTTCCGCTGTTGCCCACCGCCAGCGTGTAGCCGTCGGGCGTCGCTTTTGACGCGATGTCGGTGCCCGCGACGCCGTTTGCTCCCCCGCGGTTGTCCACGACGAGCGCCTGCTTCAGTCCCTCGGAGAGCTTGGGCAGGATGAGGCGGATCGCCGTGTCGGAGGGCCCGCCGGCCGGCGCCGGCACCAGCACACGCACCGGGCGGCTCGAAGTGCCCTGCGCGCCGGCGAGCGCCGAACACAGCGCGAAGCCCGCGATCCCTCCCAGGATCTGGAATGGTTTCATGGCCGCCTCCCCCTTCCCGCGACTCGTGAACCGCAAAGCTTACGCTCGCTGCTCGCCGTAAGTCACGACATTTTGACGACGACCTTTCCGAGCTGCGCGTTGGTTTCGACGTAGGCCTTGGCGGCCGGCAGCTCGTGGAAAGAAAACACCTTGTCGATCACCGGCACGATGCGGCCATCGGCGAAGCCGGGCAGCACGTCGCGCACGAAGCCGCGCATCGCCTCGGCGCGCTGCGCCGGCGGCAGCAGGGCATTGGAGACGCCGAAGATCTGCAGCCGCTTGCCGTGCACGGTCTCGAGGTCGATCTCGGCATGGTGCTGCCCGTCCACGTAGCCGATGATCGCGAGCCGCCCCTGGTTGGCGAGCGAGCGCACGCAGTCGGGGAAGGCGGTGCCGCCGACGAGATTGATCGCGAGATTCACGCCCTGACCGCCGGTCGCCGCCAGCACCTTGTCGGCAAAGCTGCCCCCGGCCGCGACGATCCCGATGTCGAGGCCCACGGCCTTCAGCTTTTCGAGCTTTGCCGCCGAGCGCGAAATGCCGATCACTTTCGCCCCCAGGAACTTCCCGATCTGAACGCCGACGACGCCCACGCCGGAGGCCGCGCCCGCTACCAGCAGGGTTTCCCCCGACTTGAGCTTTCCGTACCCGCAGATCGCCTCGTACGCCGTGATCGACGAGATCGGCACCGTCGCCGCCTGCTCCCACGTCAGCCGCTGCGGCACCGGGGCGGCCTGCTGGACGGACATCGCGACGAACTCGGCAAAGGAGCCGCGCGCGCGTCCCAGGACGCGGTCGCCGGGCTTGAACGCGGTGACGCCCTCCCCGACCGCCTGCACTTCACCCGCGCAGTCCCCGCCCGCGGGATGCGGCGCATCGGCCCGGTGCAGGCTGATGCTGGCGAGGATCTCGCCGCGGTTGAGCGAAGCGGCGCGAACCTTGACCAGGATCTCGCCCGCCTTGGGCTGCGGCACCGGCACTTCGCGCGGCTCGAACACGGTTTTTCCATCGACGGATCTGATGTAGTAGCTCTTCATATCACCTATCACTTTTGACGAAAGTCGAGGATTGAGCGGGCGTAGCTTCCATTTCGAAGCTTCAAAGCGCGCGTGACCGGCCGGGTCGCGCCGAAGGTGTGGATCACCGCCGAGTGCTTGCCCGCGCCGCCGATCACCGCAATGAGTATGTCCTCAGGTTGCTGGACCATGTGCACCGGCGCATCGAGGCCCGCGGCGCCGAGACGCTCCATCCAGGTCACGCGCAGGCGGCGCTCGATATTCTCTTTCGAGAACCGCCCCATCGGCAGGTGCGCGTGCTCGTGCAGGAAGCGCTTCGCGCCGGCCTTGCTGAAGCCGCCGTCCGCGACGGTTCGCGCGTGCTCCGGGCCCATGACGACGAGCGGCTGCGCCTGGTAATAGACGTCGTTCGCGCCGGCCGCAATCAGGGTGCCGGCGAGGGTGGTCAATATCCCTGCGGCGGTGATGCTCTCGTGATCGTTCACGTTGTGCGGGCACTCGGCGCCGATGACGGTGACGGCGCTCGCCTCGCGCGGCAGCCCGCGCTCGACGTGGAGCGGCTCCCACGGGCTCGCATCCTCGTTCTCGGCGGCGAGATAGGAATATTTCGACGGCGCGCCGAAGGTGGACATGTCGCCGAGCCCCGGGATCGCGCCGCCGATGTTCACCAGCGCGAGCCGTATCGCGCGCCCGATGGTGGCATTGGCCCGCCAGCCGGGGCCAAACGCGTTGTGGCCGCAGTTGATGTCGAGCTCCTTCGCCACCGGGCCGTTCACGATCACAAGCGGCGCGCACAGGTGGGTCGTCGCCTGGACGCCGTAGAGGTTGAACGGCTCCTCGCACATTGCTTCGACGGCGAGCGCGAGCAGCGGAAAATACTCGGGGCGGCAGCCCGCCATCACGGCGTTCGCCGCGAGCCGCAGCGGCGTCGCCTCGCCATAGCGCGGCGCGATCCTTGCCACCGGCTCGTCCCACGGCCGGTCGCAGTACGCCAGCATGCGCTCGACACGGTCCGCAGTCGGCGGCACGACCGGCAGGCCGTCGCTCCAGCCGCGGTCGCGCACGAGCGCGTTCACCGCGTCGAAGTCGTCCTCGCACTCGACGCTCGCGCCCGGCGCCTTGAGCAGCTCGGCGAGATTCGTCACGCGGCATGCTCCTGAATCAGCTGCAGGACCTGGGGAATCGCGTGCCCAGCCCGCTCCGCGACCTCACCGAGCGAGAGCCCGCCGAGCGGATGCGGGACGAGGAGCAGCGGCAGGTCGGGAACGCCGAACACGCGCGCCTGCGTCCTCCCCAGCTTGAGGAACGGCTCGGAGACGATCACCGCGGTGACGAGGCCGCGCTTCCGGAGCTCGCACATGTCGTGGACACTCCACGACGTGCATGACCCTCAGTCGGCCGTCGCGGTGACGACGAAATCGGCCTCCGCCGCGAGGCGGTCGAGGATGGCGCCCGGTGCCGGCAGGCTCACGCTGTCCTTGCGCAACGACGCGACGGACGCAACGGATACCGCCGCCTTCACGCCTTCGACGATGAATCGCAGAAGGTGGTCGGCGTTGCCCTTGCTGTTGTCGAGCACGCCGAGCCGCAGCCCGCTCCTGCCGGCCTTGCGGCTTTCGGCCGCGACCGCCGCCGCGGACGCCGGCGCTTCCGGCACGACCAGTAACACCTTGCTCATTGCATCTCCTTTAGCGTTTCGGGCCCCGGGGTCGAAATCCTAGCATCAATCAACGGCCCTCGCGGGGATCACGATCTGCGTCTGGGTGACGATCGCCACCACGCCGCGGTCCGCATTCCGGATCGTGGTCTGCCACACCATCGTGGTGCGGCCGATGTGGAGCGGCACCGACACCGCCCGCAGCACCGGGCCCGCGCCCGCCCGGAAAAAATTGGTCTTCGATTCGAGCGTGCCGGTGCGGTGGCCGGGCGGCAGGTTCACGACGGTGCCGGCCGCGCCCATCACGTCCGCGAACGCCATGATGGCGCCGCCGTTCACGCGCCCCGAGCGGTTGATGTGCATGCGCTTCACCCGCATCTCCGCCACCACCCGCTTCTTCGTGAGCGCGACGAGCCGGACCCCGAGCGCGCGCGGCATGCCGCTTCTCAGCACCTGCAGCGCCGCCGCGTGGCCCGTGCCGGGCGTTACGAGCGAGCGGCTGCGGCGTTTTCTTGCGCGAGTCACGAGTCCCCAGTCACGAGTCACGCCCCATCGGCAGTGGCGGATTATCCACGCCGATCCCCGTCGCTGGCAACTCGAGCGCTCTCCCGCCCGCTTCCGCCGGTTGACCCGGTCACACCGCTGCGCTAATTTCGTCCGAGCAGTCCGACGGACCGCATTCGGCGGACTCGCGATGAAAGACCACGATGTCCGAAATAGCGATCAAGATCCTGCCTCCGCCCGACCTGAACCCGGTAAAGCCCAAGTACGCGCCGCCGCCGCGCGCGTGCGACGGGCATTGCCATATCTTCGGGCCGGCCAGCCGCTTTCCATACGCGCCCGACCGCAGATACACGCCGCAGGACGCGGGGCGGGAGACGCTCGCCGCGCTGCACCGCCACCTCGGGCTCGAGCGCGCGGTCCTGGTGCAGGCGAGCTGCCACGGCACCGATAACCGCGCGATGGTCGATGCGATGGAGTGGTCGAAAGGCGCGTGGCGCGGGGTTGCGATGGTGACGAAGGACGTCACCGACCGCGAGCTTGCGGCGCTGCAGCGAGCCGGCGTGCGCGGCGTGCGCTTCAACTTCGTCGCGCATCTCGGCGGCGCGCCCGACCTGAAAAACGTCGAGGCCGTGATCGCGCGCGTCACGCCCCTCGGCTGGCACATTCAGCTCCACCTCGATGCCCACGATATCGAGACCTACCGTGATTTTCTGAAGCGCCTGCGTGTGCCTTTCATTATCGACCACATGGGGCGGGTGGAGGCGAAGCATGGTCTCGATCAGAAGCCGTTTCGCCAGCTGCTCGAGCTTATGAGGAACGAGCTCGCATGGATCAAGGTGAGCGGCCCGGAGCGCATTTCCTCCGCCGGGAAGCCGTTTCACGACGCGCTCCCTTTCGCGCGCGCGTTGATCGCCGCCGCGCCGGATCGCGTGCTGTGGGGCACCGACTTCCCGCACCCCAACGTGAAGTGGATGCCGAACGACGGCGAGCTGGTGGACCTCTTCGCGGCAACGGTAGTGGACGACGCGACGCGCAGAAAAATCCTTGTCGACAACCCCAACCGGCTCTACTGGGCCGACTGACCGTCACCCGTAATATATGGCAACGTACCCCGAGCTCGCGGGCCGCGTAGTCGTGGTAACCGGCGCGGCGCAAGGCATCGGCGCGGCCACCGCGCGCGCCTTCGCCGCACAGAAGGCGCGTGTCGCCGTGCTCGACATCGACGGTGCCGGCGCGAAGAAAGTGTCGGACGCGATCGCGGGCGCTGGCGGGCATTCGAGCGCGATCCACGTAGACGTGACGGATGAGCAGGCGGTCGCGCGCGCGATCGCAGCCGTCGTATCCGAGTTCGGCGGCCTCGACGTGCTGGTCAATTGCGCCGGAGGCTACAGCCGGCTCGCCACCGTCGAAGACATGCCGATCGAGGAGTGGGACAGCACTATCGCGTTGAATCTCCGCAGCGTGTTCCTGGTCTCGCGCGCGGCGATCCCGCATCTCAAGCGCTCGAAAGCCGGGCGCATCATCAACGTCTCATCGATCTCGGGCCGCCAGGTGACCGTCGCTTCGTCGCCGGCCTACGGCTCGGCCAAGGCCGCCGTGATCCAGTTGACGCGCTTTCTCGCCCAGAGCCTCGGGCCCCACGGCATCACCGCCAACGCGATCGCTCCGATCACGACGTTGACGCCGCGCGTCGCGGCGCTGCGCACGGAAGCCGAGATCGAGCGCATCGCGTCGCTCGTGCCGCTGAAGCGCCTCGCCGAGCCCGAGGACCACGCCCAGGCGATGCTGTTCCTCGCCTCCGACGCCGCCGCCTACATCAACGGCATCACGCTCGACGTGAACGGCGGCCGCATCATGATGTAACATGCCCCGAAACGACGGCCCTGCTCTTTCATAATGGGTCGCAAGAGTAACCGGGGGAATCCCGCTTGAAAGCGCCGCCGTTCGCCTACGCCCGCGCCCGAAGCCTTGCCGAGGTGTTCGATCTCCTTGCTGCGCACGGCGACGGGGCGAAGCTGCTCGCGGGCGGGCAAAGCCTCATCGCGGCGCTCAACATGCGGCTGTCGGCGCCCGAGCTGCTGATTGATATCACGCGGCTCACCGAGCTCTCGGGTATCCAGGTGCGCGACGGGGTCGTGCGGATTGGCGCGCTCACTACCCACGCCGAGATCGAGCGCTCGCCGGAGATCCGAAAACACCTGCCGTTGCTCGCGCAGGCCGCACCTCACATCGCCCACGCCGCGATCCGCAATGTCGGCACTATCGGTGGCAGCATCGCGCTGGCGGACCCGGCTGCCGAATGGCCGGCCTGCTGCGTTGCGCTGGATGCGCAGTTCGTCTTAGCGGGCAAATCCGCCACGCGCCGGGTCGCGGCACGCAACTTTTTCAAGGGGCTCTATTCCACGGCGCTCGCGCCGGGCGAAGTCCTGACGCAGATCGAGATCGCGGTGCCGGGACCGGAATACGGAAGCGCGTTCGTCGAGCTCGCGCAGCGGCGCGGCGACTACGCGATCGCCGGTCTCGCGGCGATAGCAAAGCGCGCAGGCGGCATGCTGTCGGACCTGCGCCTCGCGTTCCTCGGCGTGGGCGAGACGCCGGTGCTCGCGCGCAAGGCCATGGCGGCGATGGAAGGCAAGCGTGCCTCGGCGGACGCGATCGCGGGCGCAGTTCATGGGCTCGACGGCGACCTTCGCCCCGCCCGCGACCTCTACTCCTCGGCTGCAACGAAGCTGCAGCTCGCGCGCGTACTGACGGGGCGCGCTCTTGCGGCGCTCGCAGCATGACATGAACACCACCCCCTCCCTAGCCCTCCCTCCTCCAAGGGGGAGGGAAATTTTCTAGATGGAGCAGACGCTCGAAACCTCGCTGACCGTCAACGGGACGCCCCTCACGCGGCGCATCCCGGCGCGCCAGCACCTGATCGACTTCCTGCGCGAGGAGCTGGGGTTGACCGGCTCGCACGTCGGCTGCGAGCACGGGGTGTGCGGGACGTGCACCGTCCGCGTGGACGGAAAAATCGTGCGCGGCTGTCTCATGCTCGCCGTGCAGGCCGACGGGCGGCGCGTGGACACTATCGAGGGCCTGTCGGACTCCGGCGAGCTCGCCGCGCTGCAGGAAGCTTTCCACCGTCGCAACGCGTTGCAGTGCGGATTCTGCACTCCGGGCATGCTGATCGCGGCGCAGGAGCTGGTCACGAACGAGCCCGGCGCCTCGCGCGAGCGGATCCGCGAGCATCTCTCGGGAAATTACTGCCGCTGTACCGGCTACCAGGCGATCGTGGACGCGATCGAGGACGTGCTCGCGGCACGCCGGTCCAAGGAAGGCAGATGACGGATACCCGCGCCGGGCATGCCGGCACCGGCTACATCGGGCAGAGCGTCCCGCGCGCCAACGCGAGGCGGCTGTTGCAGGGGCGCGGCGCGTACACGGACGACCTGCGGCTGCCGCGCCTCGCCCACGCCGCGTTCTTCCGCAGCCCGCACGCCCACGCGCGCATCCGCAAGCTCGATTTCGCGGCTGCGCAGGCGATGCCGGGAGTGATCGCCGTGGTGGACGGCCGCGCGCTCGCGAAGTACTGCAAGCCGTGGGTGGCGGTGCTGGGGCATCTCAAGGGCATCAAGTCCCCGCCCCAGCACGCAATCGCGATCGACCGCGCGTGCTGGCAGGGCGAAGCCGTCGCGGCGGTCGTCGCCGAGACGCGCGCGCAGGCCGAGGACGCCGCCGAGCGCATCGAGGCCGAATGGGAGCCGCTGCCGGCGGTGGTCGGGATGGAGGAGGCACTCGCGGGCCGCCGCGTGATCCATCCCGATCTCGGCGACAATATCTGCTTCAAGCGGGAGCACGACACCGGCGGCGTGGATGCCGCCTTCGCGAAAGCCGATCTCGTGGTGGAGGAAACCTACGATTTCGGCCGCCACACCGGCGTCACGCTCGAGCCCCGCTCCATTCTCGCCGACTACAACGCGGCCGAGCACGCACTCACGGTCTACCACTCGACGCAAGCGCCGCACATGATGCAGGACATCTTCTCGCGCCACCTCGACATCCCCGAGGGAGCCGTGCGGGTGGTCGCAAGAGATGTCGGCGGCTCCTACGGCATCAAGGTGCACGTCTACGCCGACGAGATGGCGACCGCCGCGCTCTCGGTGATGCTGCGCCGCCCGGTCAAGTTCATCGCCGACCGGCTCGAGTCGTTCGTCTCCGACATCCACGCGCGCGAGCACCGGGCGAAGGTGCGGCTCGCCTGCACCAAGGCGGGCGAGATCCTCGCCTTCGACCTCGACGATCTCACCGCGATCGGCCCCTACTCGGTGTATCCGCGCACGAGCGGCATCGAGGGCAACCAGGTCGTGAATCTCACCGGCGGGCCGTACAAGCATCAGCAATACCGCGCGAAGATGCACGTCGTCTTCACCAACAAGAACGTCACCTGCCAGTACCGCGCCGTCGGCCACCCGATCGCGGTGGCGCTGACCGAGGGCATCGTCGATCTCGCCGCGCACAAGCTCGGGATGGATCCGGCCGAGTTCCGCCGCAGGAACCTGATTCCCGACGACGCCTATCCCTACACCTTCCCCTCCGGGATCAAGTTCGAGAAGCTCTCGCACCACAAGACGCTCGGCCGGCTCCTCGAGCTGATGGATTACCAGCGGCTCAGCACCGAGCAGGCGAGCCTGAGGACGAAGGGCGTGCACCGCGGCATCGGGCTCGC
>JBOIEM010000052.1:0-3576 GCA_050741115.1 Burkholderiales bacterium | reverse complement strand
GTCCGAGTCGCAGCCGACCAAGGGCAACATCGCCGGCGGGCTCACCACGATCGAGGAGAAGGCGCTCGGCAACATCCAGAAGATCGGCAAGAAGTGCAAGGTGATCGGCGTGCTCGACAAGGCCGAGACGCCGACCCGGCCGGGGCTGTGGTTCATGGATTCGTCCTCGGCCGCGGCGGAGATGGTGACGCTGTGCGCCGCCGCCGGCTACGTCGTGCATTTCTTCCCGACGGGGCAGGGCAACGTGATCGGCAACCCGATCCTGCCGGTAATCAAGCTGACCGCGAACCCGCGCACGGCGCGCACCATGAGCGAGCACATCGACCTCGACGTATCGGGCCTGCTGCAGCGGCAGAAGAACATGGACCAGTGCGGCGACGCGCTGCTGGAGGTGATGCTGCGCACCTGCAACGGGCGGCTCACCTGCGCCGAGGCGCTCGGCCATCGCGAGTTCGTGCTCACGCGGCTCTACGAAAGCGCCTGACGGCAACTGAGTGGCCATGTCCACTCTGCACGTTTCCGTCTGGCGTGGGACGGAGGCCGGCCGTTTTCAGTTGTTCGAGGTGCCGCGCCTCGCGAGCCAGACCGTCCTCGATGTCGTGACCCACATCCAGCGCGCGCTCGATCCCACGCTGGCGTACCGGTTCGCGTGCCGGGTCGGCATGTGCGGCTCCTGCGCGATGACGGTAAACGGGCGCGCTCGCTGGACCTGCCGCACCCATGTGGACAAGGTCGCCCGGGACGGCCGCCTCGAGATCGCGCCGCTCCGGAATCTCCCGGTGGTGCGTGACCTCGTCACCGACATGACGCCTTTCTTCGACAAGTGGGCGCGGGCGCGGGGCGAGTTTCAGGGCGGGACGACCCGCAAGGACGATTTCGCCCGGGTGCCGCCCGGCTCGCCGGCGCGGCGCCTCGCGGACGCGGCGATCGAGTGCATCGGCTGCGGCGTGTGCTACAGCTCGTGCGACGTGGTCGCCTGGAACCCGGACTACCTCGGCCCGGCGGCGTTGAACCGCGCGTGGACGCTGGTGAACGACGTGCGCGACACCGGCAATCGCGCGCGGCTGGCGGCAGTGGCGGGCGACGCCGGCTGCCACGCCTGTCACACGCACATGAGCTGCACCGAACGCTGTCCCATGCGGCTCTCGCCCACGGCGTCCATCGCTGGATTGAAGCGGATGACGATGGCAGCGGCGCTCAAAGGCGAAATCTGAAGCGAAGGGGGAAGCGAGAAGGGGCAGGACAGATGAGCATCCGCACCCAGGTGCTGCTTTGGACGGCGCAGCGGGCGAGCGCGGCAGTGCTCGCCGTGTGCGTAGTCGTCCATCTCGTCACGATCATCTACGCCGTCAGGAACGGGCTTTCCGCCGTCGAGATACTGGGCCGGACGCGCGGGAGTGGCGGATGGGCGGCGTTCTACACCCTGTTCGTGCTGGCCGTCGCGGTGCACGCGCCGATCGGCATGCGCAGCGTCCTCGCGGAGACGTTCAACTGGCGCGGGGCGGGTCTGGACATGACCGTGGCGGCGATGGCTCTCGCGCTCGCGCTGTGGGGCTTGCGCGCCGTCTACGCGGTGTTCACATGAAAAGCGATTTCCGCGCCCGCAACCATCCCGCCTACTGGGCGTTCATCGTGCATCGGGCCTCGGGCGTGCTGCTCGCGCTCTTTCTCCCGCTGCATTTCTGGGCGCTGGGACAGGCGCTGCAAGGGGAGCCGGGGCTGGAATCGTTCCTGCGCTGGAGCGACCAGCCGCTCGTGAAATTCGCGGAGACGGCGCTGCTGCTGCTGCTCGCGGCGCACCTCACGGGGGGGCTGCGCCTGCTCGCGCTGGAGTTCCTGGCGTGGCGCGACTGGCAGAAAAGCCTGCTTGCGGCGGCAGCGGGAATCACGCTGGTGTCCGGACTCCTGTTCCTGTTGAATTTGTGATGGCGAAGCGGCCCAATTTCCTGATCATCCTCATCGACGACCTGCGCTTCGACGAGTTCGGCGCGGGCGGCCACCCCTATCTCGAGACGCCGCACGTCGACCGCATCGCGCGGGAGGGCGCGATCTTCGAGCGCGCATTCCACACCACGCCGATCTGCTCGCCGAACCGCGCGTCCATCCTGACCGGCCAGTACGCGAGCCGCCACGGCATCATCGACAACGTCGCGCGGGATGCTGCGAGCCACCGGCTGCCGAACTACCACCTGGAGCTGAAGCGCCTCGGCTACGAGACCGCGCACATCGGCAAGTGGCACATGGGCAACGACGGCAATCCGCGCCCGGGCTACGACCACTGGGTGAGCTTCGACGGCCACGGCCGCCTGAACGACCCCAAGCTGAACCAGCAGGGCGAGTACGTGCAGCACTCCGGCTACATCACGGACATCATGAATCGGATGGCGGTGGACTTCGTCAGCCGCGCGCACGAGCGGCCGTGGTCGCTCTTCTTCGCGCACAAGGCGGTGCACCCGGATGCGGAGCAGGCGGCGGACGGCACCTTCAGGATGGACGGCTACCGCCCGGCGGAGCGGCACAAGGATCTCTACCGCGGCTGCGTTTTCCCGAAGAAGCCCAACATGCTCCCGGTCGCCGAGATCGTGAAGCAGAAGCCGGCGTGGGAGGAGGCGCTGCGGCTGCGGACCTCGGCGCAAGCCCGCGCGCTGCTCGACGTGATCCACGCCGGCGAGCAGGAGGAGATCCGGTTGCGCGCCTGCATGATGGCGGCGGTGGACGAGGGCGTGGGCTTGCTGTTCGAGGCGCTCGCGAACACCCGTCAGCTCGACGACACCTTCATCCTGTTCCTCGGCGATAACGGGTATTTTTTCGGCGAGCACGGGCTGGGACCCGAGCGCCGGTTCGCCTACGAGGAAGGCATACGCTCGCCGTTCATCGCGCGCTACCCGAAGCGCGTCAAGGCGGGCACGCGCGTACGGGACCTCGTCATCTGCCAGGACATCGCGCCGACGCTGATCGAGCTTGCGGGCGGGAAGCCCGGGCCGCAGATCCAGGGCCGGTCGCTCCTGCCGCTCCTGCCGCTCCTCGCGGGCCGGCGCGCGGGGTGGCGCAAGTCATTCCTGATCGAATACTGGGCCGAGAACGCCTTCCCGTGGCTCGTCGGCATGACCTACAAGGCGGTGCGCACGGATCGCCACAAGTACATCCGCTGGGTCAACCGCAGCCGGGCCGGCGAGCTCGACGAGCTCTACGACCTCGAGCGTGACCCGTACGAGATTGCGAACGTCGTCAACCGCCCTGCGTACCGCACAGTGCGCGACCGGCTCCGCCGCGAGTTGAGACGCCTCGCGGTCGAGGCCGGAGGCCTCTGATCCCATCCCTCATCCCAGGCCCTTCTCCCAAGAGGAGAAGGGAATCTCGAGCCTCCCCTCTCGGTCCCCTCATCCCCGCCCTTCTCCCAAGTGGAGAAGGGAGGCTCGAGCCTCCTCTCTCCCCTCGGGAGAGAGGTCGGGAGTGAGGGATGGAGGGGCGGGGGTGAGGGTCAGCGCGGCGCGCAGGTCCGGAAGCCCGCGAAGATGTCGTTGCGATCCGGCGTGTAGAAATTCCGGAAGGTGTTGCGGACGAGCCGCCGCGTCG
>JBOIEM010000051.1:0-5016 GCA_050741115.1 Burkholderiales bacterium | reverse complement strand
AGCTGCTCCAGGATCTGCTCCTTGCTCACGACCCGCCCGAAGCGGCGCAGCAGCACTTCGAGCACGCCCGCCTCGTGCGCCGACAGGGGCAGCGTCCGGCCCTGGATCGAGGCCGAGCGCGTCACCGTGTCGAACCCCAGTCCGCCGAAGAGAATCGTGGGAGCCGCCCCGCCCTGCTGCCCGCGGCGCAGCAGCGCCCGCACCCGCGCCTGCAGCTCGTTCAGGCTGAACGGCTTCGCCAGGTAGTCGTCGGCCCCCAGGTCGAGACCGAGCACCTTTTCCTCGGGCTTTTCCCGGCCGGACAGGATCAGCACGGGCAGCGTCGTGTTGCGCCGCCGCAGGCGCCGCAATACCTCGAACCCGTCGAGCTTGGGGAGCCCCAGGTCGAGGATCAGCAGGCCGAAGACGTCACCCTTCAACGCCTCGTCGGCGGCGGCGCCATTCGCCACCCAGTCCACCGCATAGCCCGACTGCGCCAGCGAAAACTGCAGCGCTTCAGCGAGCGGCGCATCGTCCTCGGTGATGAGTATCCTCATCCCCCCTCCCCACGGTCCGTCCATTTTAATTCCAGGATTCAGGATTTTGTAAGGTTTTTGCACTAGCATTGCCCGGAACAAGAAAAAGAACCGCAACTCGCCGGCGGCCGTGGCGTTTCGCCGCTTCGCGTCCGCCGCACTTCTACCGGGAGGGGCACATGGCCCAATTGAATCCTGCGCAACGCGACGCCTACTGGCGTAAGACGTCCCGCCTGATGTGGATCATCATGGCCTGGTGGGTGTTTTTCAGCTTCGTCGTCCACTTTTTCGCGGTTCAGCTCAACTCTGTCGTGATCGCCGGCTTCCCGCTGGGCTTCTACATGGCGGCGCAGGGCTCGCTGATCTCGTACGTGGTCCTGTGCTTCTGGAACGCGTCCGCGCAGAACAAGATCGACGAAGAATTCGGCGTGGCCGAAGACCGATAGGAAAGCGAGATCCCAATGGCTACCGGAACCACCAGCAAGAGCTTCGTCGACAACCTGGGCAAGATCTACGGCGGCTACGCCGGAGGCTTCATCGGGTTCGTCATCGTCCTCGCCATCTTGGAACAGATGGGGGTGCCGAACAGGGTCATCGGCTATTGCTTCGTGTTCCTGACCATCGGCGTGTATGCCTACATCGGCATCCTCTCGCGCACGATGGAGCTGTCGGAGTACTACGTGGCCGGGCGCGTGGTGCCGCCGTTCTTCAACGGCATGGCCACTGGCGCCGACTGGATGAGCGCGGCCTCGTTCATCTCGATGGCCGGCGGGCTTTATCTCTCGGGCTACGGCGGCCTGGGCTACGTGCTCGGCTGGACCGGCGGCTACGTGCTGGTCGGGGTGCTGCTCGCGCCCTACCTGCGCAAGTTCGGCCAGTTCACCGTGCCCGACTTCCTCGGCGTGCGCTACGAGGGCAATACGGCCAGGGTGTGCGGAGTGATCGTGCTGTTCAGCGCCTCGTTCACCTATATCGTGGCGCAGACCTTCGGCATCGGCATCATCACCTCGCGTTTCCTCGATATTCCGTTCGAGGTCGCCATATTCGTGGGGCTGCTCGGCATCCTGGTCTGCTCGATGCTGGGCGGGATGCGCGCGGTCACCTGGACGCAGGTGGCGCAGTACATCATCCTGATCATCGCCTACCTCATGCCGGTAGTCTGGCTCTCGATTACTCTCTACGGCAACCCGATTCCCGAGCTGTCCTACGGCCAGGCGCTCAACGAGATCGCGGACCTCGAGAAGAAGCTCGGCATCGCCAAGCCGCACACCGCGGCTTACGTTGACGCCAAAGGGCAGTTCAGCTGGGTCGAGTTCAACAACTTCTGGGCGCTTACCCTGACCCTGATGATCGGCACGGCGTCCTTGCCGCACATCCTGATGCGCTACTTCACCACGCCGAACGTGCGCGATGCACGCACCTCCGTGGGCTGGAGCATCTTCTTCATCTTCCTGCTCTACTTCACGGCGCCGGCCTACGCGGCCTTCGCCAAGCTCGAGGTCTACCGCAATGTGATCGGGCAGCAGATCTCGCAGCTGCCCGCGTGGGTGCAAAACTGGTCGGAGGTTGGAGGATTGCTCACGATCAAGGACGGGAACAACGACGGCATCCTGCAATTGAGCGAGTTCATCATCAACCAGGACATCATCGTGCTGTCGATGCCGGAAATCGCCGGCCTGCCGTATGTGATCTCCGGCCTGGTTGCCGCCGGCGGCCTGGCGGCGGCGCTCTCTACCGCCGACGGCCTGCTGCTCGCCATCGCCAATGCGCTCTCCCACGACGTCTACTACAAGATGATCAACCCGCAGGCGTCCACGGTGAAGCG
Organism: Burkholderiales bacterium; assembly: GCA_050741115.1. GTDB lineage: Bacteria > Pseudomonadota > Gammaproteobacteria > Burkholderiales > SG8-41 > SG8-41. The sequence goes on along the minus strand of JBOIEM010000051.1, from coordinate 2,676 downwards.
CCTGGTCGTGGCCCGCGTCCTCCTGGTCGGCGTCGCGATTGTTGGGGCGGCGGTCGCCGGCACGCGTCCGGCCGGCATCATCCAGATGGTGGCGTGGGCGTTCTCGCTTGCCGCGGCGGGGCTATTCGCGCCACTGGTGCTGGGCATCTGGTGGAAGCGCACCACGGCAGCGGGTGCGATTGCCGGCATGATCGTCGGCTTCGGCGTATGCGCCTTCTACCTCGTCGGCACGCGCTACTTCGGCATGCCGCTGTGGTTCGGCATCCGCAATATCTCCAGCGCGCTGTTCGGGCTGCCCTTGGCGTTCCTGGTCACCTGGGCGGTGAGCCTGATGACACGGGCACCGTCCAAGGAAATGCAGGATTTCGTCGACTCGATCCGCGTTCCCAAGGGCGAGCTCGCCTGGGTCAAGGGGGCGACGCACGATTAGCCGCTGCCGGGGACTCGGTCGGAAAGGCCCGCTGGATGCGGGCCTTTCTTTTTGCTTACAATTGGGTTTCCATGACTGCCACCACCACTATCCGTCGCGTCGCCCTCGCGGGCATGCTTGCGCTTGCGGTTGCCGGATGCAATGTCGGCAAGGACAACCAGGCCGCTTACGATGTCTGCCTGGCCGCGGCGAAAAAGAACCCGGCGTACGCCAAGGCAGCCTTCGCGACCATGGAGAAGTCCAATATTCAGGCCTCGACCGGGGACGCCGATATTCGCGTCAATATTCCCTACGAGCTGGAGGGCAAGAAGGGACTCTACCAGTGCATCGCCGCCAAGCAGGCCGACGGCACGTATAAGGTCGCGTTCTAGGTTAGGCGGCGAGCAGCCGGGCGGCGAGCTCGGGCGCGAAGCGGCGCTGCATTTCCTGGCTCACCGCGACCATCCGGAAGCGCACCGCGCCGTACACCACCTCTTCGTCGAGCTCGCGGTAGCTGGCGTGTATCGGCAGGGTCTCGAAGAGGCGCTTGGCCGAATGGTCGGCGACATTCACCGCCTTCCTCGGTTCCGCCAGGCTCGCGGCCCGCAAGCGCGAGGTGAACGACCCGGTCACGTCCCCCCACCCGCTCGCGCGGTGCGCCGGCCCGGGCAGCGACGCCAAAGCGGCGAAGTGAAGCTCGATGAGGGCATCACACAGCCGGGAGCCGTCGCCCGCTGCATGCCGCCGCAGGTGTCCCTCGGCAACGATGAAGAGGTCGCCCAGCACCACGGCGAACGTCTCCCAGCGGCACACCTCGAGCGCGTCGAGAAACGGTTTTTCGGTGAACAGGGCATAGCTCGCCAGCCCGGTCTTGCCGCGAACGTAGTCGATGGCGCACTTCTGGGCGATCAGCGCGGCGCGCTCCTCGAGAAAGGTCCTCAGCGCGGACGGGGTAGCGATCGGCGCGGGCCTGAGGCGTGATTTCAGGAACAGCCAGAAACGCGCCAGCGGTCCCGCCGGCGGGGAATCGTCAACCGTTGCCCGGGAAGCGGTCACGGAAATTCTCGCGTTCGGAGTGCCGTCGTGAGCATCGCTCATGGTAGCCTAGTCGGCAACGACATGACAGACGAGCGGCCGGGCACGAGCGCATGCAAAATCAAGATCTCTGGTGGTCGTACTGGTATTTCCACTTCCCGAACTACGCGCTGGCGGTCCTGTTCTGGACGCTGATCGGGCGCTTCATGTTCGCGATGTTCCTGGCGCCCGATTCTCCGAACTACATCTACCGCTGGTTCAGGCGCCTGACCGACTGGCTGATACGGCCCGTTGCTTTCATCACGCCCTCCATCGTTCCGGCGCTGGCGCTGGCGCCGATCGCGGCGTTCTGGGTCGCGATGGCCCGGGTCGCCTTCTTCCTCGCCTTGCATGCCGCGGGGCTGACGCCGCGCATAGCGCCTCAGTAGGCCGGAGGGGACGTGCTCGACCGCCAAACGATATTGCTGATGCTGGTCGGCCTGTGCATCATCAACGGCATCTTTTCGCCGTACCTCAACATCGCCGTCCCGATCAGCGCGGCATTGATGCCGGAGCTCTTTCCCCGCACGGTCGAATGGGTCCTGTTCTGGGGATCGGTGCTGCTCGCCAGCGCCACGCTACTCTTCAGCGGCGTTCCCGCCGCGCTCTACGAGCGCTTCACAGGAATCAACGACCCTGAAGCTACGACCTCGATGTGGATCTGGTTCGGCTGCGCGGCGCTCCTGACCTTTCCTGCCATACACAGACTGGTGTAGAGCAGCCAGGCACGGCTACCGCTCTGATAAAATTCGCGCTTCCGGAGAGGTGGATGAGTGGTTTAAGTCACACGCCTGGAAAGCGTGCGTACGGTGAAAACCGTACCGCGGGTTCGAATCCCGCCCTCTCCGCCAAGAAAACAAAACGCCCGTCGATTGGCGTTTTGTTTTCTGATCCATAAACAGAATCAAAGGGCTTTACGAACGCTTTGATCGATGCTATCCCCGTATCGGGCGCAAACGAGAGGAGAAGGTCATGGGAAAAGTGGAAGCCCCGAAGCAGGTCCAACCGCTGGGCGGACCGAGCCCCGTGCGCATCAGGAAGCTGGGCCACGTCGTCCTCCAGGTCCGCGACCTGGAGCGCTCCATGAAGTTCTACACGCAAGTCCTCAACTTCCGGGTTTCCGACCGCTCGCCCGAGGGGGCGGTGTTCCTCACTTCCGTGGGCGATCACCACACGGTGGGACTGTTCCCGTC
>JBOIEM010000050.1:0-8648 GCA_050741115.1 Burkholderiales bacterium | reverse complement strand
ATGCCCGCCTTCAGCCTTGCCTACGGCGACCAGCGCCGGCTCGAGATCGCGCGCGCGCTGGCGACGGAGCCCAAGCTCCTCGCGCTCGACGAGCCGGCCGCGGGCATGAACGCGACCGAGCGCGCGGAGCTCGCCCGGCTGCTCGAGCGCATCCGCGCGAGCGGCGTCACGCTGCTCCTGATCGAGCACGACGTGAGGCTCGTGATGGGACTGTGCGACTGCGTGGCGGTGCTCGATTACGGCAGGAAGATCGCCGAGGGCGCGCCGCTCGCAGTGCAGCGCGACCCGGCGGTGATCGAAGCCTACCTGGGAGGGACGCTTGCTTGAAGTGAAGGGCCTCGAGGTGTCGTACGGCGGCATCAATGCCGTGAAGGGAATCGACCTTGACGTCGCGAAGGGCGAGCTCGTCACGCTGATCGGCGCCAACGGCGCCGGCAAGACCACCACCCTGAAAGCGCTCGCCGGGCTGCTGCGACCGGCCGCGGGGCGCATCCTCTATAATGGGATCGACGTCACGGCGCGCCCGGCGTTCGAGCTGGTCCGGCAAGGGTTGGCGCTCGTGCCCGAGGGACGCGGCGTGTTCGGACGGCTCACCGTGGAGGAGAACCTGGCGATGGGCGCTTACAGCCGACGCGACCGCGCACGCATCACCACCGACTTCGACCGCGTCTACACGCTATTGCCGCGGCTCGCCGAGCGGCGCCGCCAGCCCGGGGGCACGCTCTCGGGCGGCGAGCAACAGATGCTGGCGATCGGGCGCGCGCTGATGAGCCGGCCGCGCCTGTTGCTGCTCGACGAACCCAGCATGGGGCTTGCGCCACTGATCGTGCACACGATATTCGAGACGATACGCGCCATCGCCGAGGAGGGCGTGACGCTGCTGCTGGTGGAGCAGAACGCAAAGCTCGCGCTCGAGACGTGCCACCGCGGCTACGTGATGGAGAGCGGGCTGATCGCGCTCGCCGATGACGCGTCGCGCCTGCTCCTGAACCCCAGGGTGCGCCAGGCGTATCTCGGCGAGTGAGCGCCCGATGCCGGAAGTGAGCGCCGCCGTGCCGTCGCTCGCGCCTTCGCGGATCGCGAGGGCGGTACGCCGGGCGCTCCTCGCCGCCGTGACGGTCGCGCTCGCGGCGATACTCGGTTATCTCTACCTCAAGACCGAAGGGGCGGACTTCAAGCGGCAGAACGAGGTGCTGGCGGCGCTGCGTGAGCTGAAGGAGATCGACTCGCGCTGGGACGTCGACATCCTGCGCGCCCACACCGAGCTCGCCCCTCCCCAAGCGCCGCCGCCGGATCACGGCGCGACGGTCGCGCGCATCCTGCACGAGCTCACGGCCGCCGGCGCGGCGCTCGGCAGCCCGGTCCTCGCGAGCGGCCTGTCCGAGCTCGGCACCGCGTTTTCCAAGAAAGCCGAGATGCTCGACCAGTTCAGGAAGGCGAATGCCGCGGCCCGGCAGGCGCTGGCGCGGGTGGTCGGGTCCGATACCGAGATCGCGGGCCTGGTCCGCGGCTCGTGGCGGGAATTCCGCGAGCGCGAGCGGCTGGTCGCGGCGGAGAGCGCCGCGGTCCAGCTGATCGCCGAGTCCCAGCGCTACTACTTCACGCCGGTGACAGAGCAGCGCAAGCTCGTCGAGGCGATTCTCGCCGACCTGCGGGAGGCGGGGCCGCGCCTGCCGCCGGCGCTGCGCACCGGTCTCGGCCGCCTCGATGACCGCGTGCGTCAGCTCCTCGATGCCAAGCCCGGCGAGCAGGACTTGTTTACCCGGCTCGCCTTCATGACCGCCGGCCCACGCGTCGACAGCCTGACCGGCGCGTTCTCGCGCGAGCTGGAGGCCATGCTCCTCGAACAGGAGTTCTACCGCTCCTATCTCGTCGCCTACTCCGGCGCCCTTCTGGTCCTGATCGGCTACCTGGCCGCGCGGCTCATCGCGAGCTACCGGCTGCTCAACGTCGCGAACGAGGAGCTGGAGCGGCGCGTCATCGAGCGCACCCGGGAGCTGTCGGAGGCGCTGAGGCAGTTGAAGGAGTCGGAGGGGCAGCTGATCCAGTCCGAGAAGATGTCCTCCCTCGGGCAGATGGTGGCCGGCGTGGTGCACGAGATCAACACGCCGCTCGCTTATGCCAAGAACAGCCTGGGGTCGGTCGGCGGAAGACTGCAGGACCTCGCGCGCCTGGCCGCCGAAACCGAGAAGCTGCTCGAGCTGCTGCGCGCCGGCGCTGCCCAACCCGAGGAGCTCGCCGAGCAGTTCGGGCTGACGGAGCGCCTGGTCGCGCAGCTCCGCGCCCACCACGCGCTCGACGAGCTGCAGGCGCTGGTGAAGGACGGGGTCCACGGCATCGGGCAGATTTCCGAAATCGTGGGGAATCTCAAGAATTTCTCGCGGCTCGATCGCAGCAAGGTCGCGGCGTTCAACGTGAACGAGGGTCTCGACAGCACGCTCGCAATCGCCCGCCACGAGCTGAAGCATCACGCCGTGACGAAGAATTATGGCGACGTCCCGCCCATCACCTGCTCGCCATCCCAGATCAACCAGGTGTTCCTGAACCTCGTCAACAACGCGGCCCAGGCAATGGGGCCGGGGCGGGGCGAAATTCGCATCATCACCCGCCGCGAGGGCGCCGGTCACGTCGCGGTGGAGGTGGCGGACAACGGCAAGGGCATCCCGCCGGAGATCCTGCCCAAGATCTTCGATCCGTTCTTCACCACCAAGGACGTCGGCAAGGGCACCGGGCTCGGGCTCTCCATCGTCTACAAGATCGTCGAGCAGCACGGGGGCCGGATCAACGTCGATTCCACCGTGGGAGTTGGCACCCGGTTCACGGTGGTGCTACCGTTGCAGCCGCCGGCGCCCGCCGAAGCATGAGCGCGAAGCAACCGCCCGGGCCGAAGCCATGAACACCCCCGCATCCGTCGGCAAGTACCAGATCCAGGACGTGCTCGGCCAGGGCGGGATGGGCGTCGTCTACCGCGCGTTCGATCCCGCGATCGAGCGCACGGTCGCGATCAAGGTCATCACCAAGTCTGCGCTCGATCCCGCCGACCTGCAGTACGTGCTGACGCGCTTCCGCCACGAGGCGCGCGCCGTGGGCCGGTTGACGCACCCGCGCATCGCCGCGATCTACGACTACGGAGAGGACGAGGAGCTCGCCTACATTGTGATGGAGCTGGTGAACGGCAAGTCGCTGTTTCATTACACACAGGGCGAGGCGCGTTTCGGGATAAAGGAGGTCGGCGAGCTGGTCCGCCAGCTGCTCGACGGCCTCGGCTACGCGCACGCGCAGGGCGTGGTCCACCGCGACATCAAGCCGTCCAACATCCTGATCAACGACGACGGGCGGCTGAAGCTCACCGATTTCGGCATCGCGCGCATCGATTCCTCCACACTGACCCAGCTGGGCGAGATCATGGGCTCGCCGGGCTACATGTCGCCCGAGCAGATTCTCGGCACCGACATCGACGCCCGCGGCGATATCTACTCGGTGGGGGTGATCGCCTTCGAGCTGCTCGCCGCCCGCCGCCCCTTCCTCGGCAACAATGCCGAGGTGATGCGCCAGGCGCTGAGCGAGCGGCCCGCGAGCCCCTCGGAACTCAACCCGAAGATCTCGGTCCAGCTCGACTGGGCGGTGCACAAGGCGCTCGCCAAGAAGCGCGAGGACCGCTTCCAGACCGCGAAGGATTTCGCCGACGCCTTCGTCAAGGGCATCGAGGCGAGTCTCCGCCAGTCGGGGCGCGAGTCCGCCGCCGGCGCCGTCACCGAGGAGCCGACTCAGCGCATCGACCCGAAGCTGGTGCAGGCCGCACGCGTGCTGGCGGGTCTGCAGCAGGCCCGGGCCGAAGCGCCGAGCGAGCCCGACCGGGCGGCGGTTGCCGCCGCGCCCGCGCCCGAGGCAGAACGCCCCGTCCCGACCCTGGGAGGCAGGAAGGCGCGCATTCTCTTCGTGGACGACGAGGAGCGGATCGTCGCCGCATTGCGCTCGATCTTCCGGGCGAACTATCACGTCTTCACCGCGACCAACGGCCCGGAGGCGCTCGAGTTCGTGCGGAAGTTTCAGCCCCACGTGGTGGTGAGCGACCAGCGCATGCCGGAGATGACGGGCGTGGAGCTGCTGCGCCGGGTGAAGGGCCTTGCGCCGATCACGGTGCGGATGCTCCTCACCGGCTACTCGGATCTGGCGGCGATCGTCGGCTCGGTCAACGACGGCGAGGTGTTCCGCTTCATCTCCAAGCCGTGGGACAACCAGGAGATCCAGGAGATCATCGCCGACGCGGCCGCGATCGCGTTCGATCTCGCGGCCACCGCGGCGACACCCCCGATCCTGCCCGACCGGATGGAGGCGGGCGTGCTGGTGATCGAAGCGCGGGATGAGACCTTGCGGGCGGTCACGCGGTTGATCGGCGGGGCCTGCCCCGTGTATCACGCGAAGAGCCTTGACGAAGGCCTGAACCAGCTCGAGACGCACGAGACCGCCCTCATCGTCGCCGACATTGCGGGCCGGGGCGAGGAGATCATCGCCGCCTTCAAGGCTCTCAAGCAGGAACGCCCGGAAATCCTCACCATCGTGCTGACCGAGGCTTCCGATTCAGAGCAGGTGATCGAGTTGATCAACCAGGCGCAGATCTTCCGGTTCATCAACAAGCCGGTGAATCCCGATCTGCTGCGGCAGCACACCCAGGCGGCGTTGATCCGCTACCAGTCATTCAAGCAGAACCCGCACCTCACCCGCCAGCACCGGGTCGCCGCCGCGGGCGTCGGCGCGGTCAGCCAGAGGATACTCGCGCGGGTGAAGTCGCTTCGGAGCTGGTTTTAGAGCCGGTCTCAACAATAGGGTCTAGGCCCAGTCCCGCGGCACCAGGAACTCCGTGTAGAGCTTCTCCTCCGGGCTCCCCGGCGCGGGCTTCCAGTCGTAACGCCATTCGGCCCGGGGCGGCAGCGACATCAGGATCGCCTCGGTGCGGCCGCCGGACTGCAGCCCGAACAGCGTGCCCCGGTCGTAGACCAGATTGAATTCGACGTAGCGGCCGCGGCGGTAGGCCTGGAACGCCCGTTCGCGCTCGCCGTAGGCGAGGGCCCGGCGGCGCTGGACGATGGGGAGATAAGCCGGCAGGAAACCAGACCCCACGCTGCGCGTGAGCGCAAAGCACGCGGCGAAATCGGGCTCCCTGAGGTCGTCGAAAAACACCCCGCCGATGCCGCGCGGCTCGGCCCGGTGCCTGAGGTAGAAATAGTCGTCGCACCCTCTCTTGTAGCGCGGGTAGCAGTCGGCGCCGTGCGGCGCGAGCGCCTCGCGGCAGGCGCGGTGAAAATGCCGCGCGTCCTCGGCGAACGGGTAGTAGGGCGTCAAATCCATGCCGCCGCCGAACCACCATGCCGGCGCGGCGCCCTCCTTCCGCGCCACGAAGAAGCGCACATTCAGGTGAACGGTGGGGACATAGGGGTTGCGCGGATGCAGCACCAGCGAGACCCCCATCGCCTCGAACGAGCGGCCGGCGAGCTCCGGGCGGCTCGCGCTGGCCGATGGCGGCAGGCTCGCGCCGTGGACGTGCGAGAAGTTCGCGCCCCCGCGCTCGAACACGTTCCCGTCCTCGATCACCTGCGCGACCCCGCCGCCGCCTTCGGGCCGCGACCATTCGTCGCGCCGGAACGCCCGCCCGTCAATCCCGCTCAAGCTCGCGACGATTTCCTGCTGCAATCCGGTCAGAAACTGCTTGACGGCATCGGCGTCCACTGTGAGGGGGTGGCGGGCGAGTCCGCTTCTCGCGGCAGCGCGGCCCGCTACCGGGACTCCTGCCTGATGCCGAGCGCCTTCACCGTCCGGCCGATTTCCGCGTCTTCCTTGGCGATCATCCTGCCGAATTCGGCTGCGGGCAGGAATGCCGGCGCGACCAGCAGCTTCTCGGTCGCCCGCGTGAACTCCGGGCTCGCCACCGTCTTGCGGACCGCGTCCTCGAGCCGGGCGATGATGTGCGACGGCGTGCCCTTGGGCACCACCACACCGCGCCACAACTCCGCGCTGATATCCATTCCCTGCTCGCGCGCAGTCGGGACCTCCGGGAAGAATGGATCGCGCGCGCCGCTCATCGCAACGAGCGCGCGCACGGTTCCCGCCTTCAGGTGGCCTGCGAGCGCGCCCGGCAACTGCACCACGGCATCGACGTGGCCGCCCAGCAGGCTCGGCACCACTTGCGCGGCGTTGAAGGGCACGTCGACGACCTGGAAGCCCGCGGCCTTGAACAGCCACACCGAGCTCAGATGGGTGTGGCTGCCAAACCCGGAGTTACCGACGGTGAGCGTCCCGGGTTTCGCTTTCGCCTGCTGCAGGATGTCGCGCAAGGCCTTCCACGGCGCCTCGCTCCTCACGAACAGCAGCGGCGTCTCGACCTGGACGCGCGCCACCGGCAGGAATGACTTGTAGTCGAATGGCAGCGTCCCCGTGTGATAGGTGGTCGAGATCGCGTTCGAGCTCCATACCAGGTGATGGCCGTCGGGAGCCTGCTGCACGGCGTACTTGTAGCCGACCGCGCCGCCGCCGCCCGGCCGGTTGACCACCACGATCTGCGTGCCGAGCTGCCTCCCCATGCCTTCTGCCAGCACGCGCGCGGTTACGTCCGCGGACGTGCCGGCGGGGAACAGCACGACGAATTCGATCGGTCTCGCGGCCGGGAAGGTCGCCTGCGCCTGCGCTGCCGGAACAACCGCGAGCCCCGCCAGGATCGCCAGCAGCCGGGAGACCAAAAAGCGTGGAGCCGACATGGATGTGCCTCCTCTTCGCGGTTTCTCCGCGAGTCCGGGAGCCGGTCGCGCGGTAGCGACAGGATTCTAGCAGGGCATCGTGATGACGTGCGTCGCAGCGGGCCCGAGCGCGTGCGGCGACGGCCGGCGGGCGCGCCGGTCAGTAGGTGCCGCGAAACGCGTCGTGGCCGCGCAGGTACTCGCGGTTGTTCTGGGCCGGGTTGCGATTGACGAGCGGGCGGGCGTAAAGCGGGTGGGTGAGGCTTCTCACCTCGTGCTCGAGGGTGAACAGGCACGTTCCGCTCGCCGGCTCGACGATGTCGCGGAAGCGATACTGGTGCTCGCTCGACTCCTCGGTAACGAGTCCGCGCTCGCGCAGGCGGCGATGAGGGCCGGAAAAATCGGCGAGGTAGACCTGGATGTGATGCCCGTCATATTGCGGGAGCGGGGACGCGGTCTCGCGGAATCGCAATCGCTGCGCAGCGCCGATGGAAACGACAGCCGTCGCGTCTTCACGGCCACCATCCACCGCAGCATGCGCCCCCATGATCTCCCGGTAGAAGCGCGCGATCCCCTGCGCCGAGCCGCCCGGCACGTCGAGCTCCACGTAGGCGATAGCAAGCTCGGTATCGCCGTACTCGGGCGCGGGCGCATGACAGCGGTAGCGGTTGCCCCACGGACACGTCGCCTCGATGAAGCCGCTGCGCTTCTCCCAGGCGAATCGGGTCTCCGCCAGCAGCGGCGCTACTGCCTGCAGCCGGAGTTCGAGCGCCGCAAGGTCGGGCAGCACGATGCCCACGCGTCCGCGCAGCACCTGGGCGCCCCGTGACGGCAGGTGAAACTGGCTGCGGCCGACGTTCACCCACATGTTGTCGACGCCGGTCATGAGATAGGGGTCGCGGGTCAATCCCAGGCCGCTCACGTAGAAAATCGTGGCCAGACGCTGGTCGGGAATCGTGACGTTCACGTGCTCGAGCAGGATGATGTTGCCCAGGTCCTGGCGCGCGCGGTCGTAGTCGAGTGCCATGGTCACACCTTATTCCGCGCCGCTATTTCCGGCCCGCGACGAGCGCACGGTGGCCGATGTCGCGTCGGTACTGCATGCCCTCGAAGCGGATCTTCTCCGCGATCGCGTAGGCGCGCCTCTGCGCGGCGCTCAGATTGCCGCCCAGTGCCGTAACGGTCAGCACTCGCCCGCCCGCGGTCACGATGTCCTTTCCGTTCAACGCCGTGCCGGCGTGGAACACGTGGCAATCCTCGTCCGGCGCCGGCAGGCCGTGAATCGCGTCACCCTTGCGCGGGACATCCGGGTAGCCGTGCGCAGCGAGCACTACGCCGAGGGCGACCCGCAGGTCCCATGCGGCCTCGACCCGGTCCAGGGTGCCTGCCAGCGCGTGCTCGATCAGGCTCACCAGATCGCTCTTCAATCGCATCAGGATCGGCTGCGTCTCGGGATCGCCCATGCGGCAATTGAACTCCAGCACCTTGATTCTCCCGTCGCGGCCGATCATCAGGCCGGCGTAGAGGAAACCGCTGTAGGGCGATCCATCCTTCTCCATGCCGGCGAGCGCGGGCTGGATCGCCTCGCGCATCACCCGTGCGTGCACTGCGGGCGTCACCACCGGCGCCGGGGAGTACGCGCCCATGCCGCCAGTATTGGGTCCGCGGTCGCCATCGAGCAGCCGCTTGTGGTCCTGGCTTGTCGCGAGCGCCAGCGCGTGCCGGCCGTCCGCGAGCACGATGAAGCTCGCTTCCTCGCCCTCGAGGTAGTCCTCGATCACCACGCGGCTGCCGGCAGCGCCCAGCTTCTTCCCCACCAGCATGCCGTCGACCGCAGCGTGCGCCTCGCCCGCGTCCATCGCCACGACCACGCCCTTGCCAGCGGCGAGCCCGTCGGCCTTGATGACAACGGGGGCG
>JBOIEM010000049.1:0-14139 GCA_050741115.1 Burkholderiales bacterium | reverse complement strand
CCCTTACACCATGAAACACGCGTGCGTTGCGAGCCAGAATCGGTGATGACGCGAAGGACGGCGCAGGGCATATCCCGAATATGGCCAAGCCGGCCGACCAAGTGTCCCGCGCAGGGCGGAGCAGTTTCCAAGCGTCGTGTGCTTGGATGCGACCCCGGAGCGGGTCAGGAGAGCGCCCGATTGCGCGGGACTCACACGCGCCTGCACGGTCGCATCCCCGTAAACGGGGCCCCTGCTCCACGTTCCGGCGCGTCGCCGATTTTGGCAGCAACCCCGGCGCAGGCATCTGAATATCCAATGGCATCTTGGGGGCTGGCACGAGTTTTGGCCCATGGCTTTGTCGCAAGTCCCTTGCTTAGTCGGTCTAAGCGGCGGGCCTTGCTTCGCGCCCTGAGCCAAAATCGTGCCAGCGCATCGCGCGTTTCATTGTGTTAGGGGCTCTAGTCACTCGCCCCGCTTCGTGACCTTGAACCGGGCCCAGTGGAAGTCCTCGCCGGTCTCGAGGACGCGCAAGGGGACGAGCCGGTAGCTCCGGCGTTGCACCGTCATTTCGAGGACGTCGCGGCCGTTGAATATGCCTTCGCGCAGCAGCATCTCGATCTCGCCCCGCTCGTCGGGCTTGACGGTCAGCAGTATCGCCGTTTCCTCCCGTAGGTCGAAGTTGAGGGCAGTCATCGTGCTCGCTTTCGCGATCGTCACCGGGATCGCGGTCCGCGTCAGCACCTGGATGCCGACCCGTCGCTGCTCGTGCGCGTCGCGCGTGATGCGCCGGATGACGCCGATGCCCAGGTGCTCGGAGGTTTCGCTCTTCATTCCGATCAGGGCGCCGACCCTGACCCAGTCTATTTTCTGGGGCGGAACGATCGCGCCGCAGCCGCCATCGCTCACGTTCTCGACGATCCAGCTCTCGGCCGTCTGGTTGCGGCTGAAATCGAGCGTGCTCACGGTGGCGGAGGGCTCGAGCACCCCGAACACCTGGTCCGCCCCGGGCACCACGGTGATGCGGGCGGCGGTCGGCCGGCGCTCCGATCCGCGTGCGGGTGGCGTGTCAGACCAGTACTGGGCGAGGTGCCTCAACACCGCGATGACCTCGTCCTTGGGGTAGCTGCCGCCGAGGTTGAAATCATGCGGGACGCCGTCCCGCGCGGCGATCTGCTCGGAGAGCCGGTCGAGCCGGTCGAGCGCATCCCCGGCCCCGAAAAAGAGCAGCCCGGCCTCCGCCACGCCCGGCACCAGGCGCGCCGGCGGCCGGGGCGCGGTGAGATCGAAACTGTGGGTGCAGCCCGCCGCCTTCGCCGAAAGCAGGAACGACTCCGAGAAATGCGCCACGGTACGCTCGGCGATCTGCTGCTTGGCCGGGGCCAGGCCGTCGAGCGATGACGCGGGAAGCATCAGCGCTTTCAGAAATTCGCGCTTCACCGTGCTCCTGGGATGCGGGGCGGGATAGACCGCGACCGCCTGCTCGGACATCTGCCTCTCCTCGCCGAGCCGGTAGAGGAGCGCGAGATGGGTCCAGATGCGCCGTTCGACGAGCCCGTAACGCAGCAGCGTCCATTTCAGCTGCATGGCCAGCGCGCGCAGTGCGCGCGCGGCGATCGCCGGCAGGACCTTCTGGACGGCAGACGAACCGTCGAATCCGCTGACGCATTCCTTGATGCACCGGACGTAGGCTTCTCCCAGTTCCTTGCAAACGCCGAACCCGGCGTTCCACAGCCGGTTTTCCTGGAACTTCTGCACGCGCGGAGTGGAGAGGTACTCCTGCGTGAGCTCCCGCTGGTGGTGCCGCGCCGCGCCGTCGAGCAGATCGATGCTCTCGTAGCGGCGGTCGACCTTTATGCCGTCGGCCCGATTGAGGGACTCGAGCCACTCGATGATCTCCTCGAGCGCCTTGGTCGAGTCCCGGGCCGGCAGCTCGGCCACGACCTGGCGCGCCTGCACCGGGTTCGCCAGCGGGTGGTCAACGCCGCCGCCGCTTATCCACCTGAGTGCCATGCGCTTGCCTGGATCGCGTCGCCCGAGCGGACCTGATTGCGGGAAATAGATTGTAGTGCACTCGCCCCGCGCGCAAAAGCGCGATCCGGCGGCGGTGATCCGCTCGACCCTCACCCCTGCGCCCGCGAAGGGCGGAGCAGGTTCCAAGCGAATTGTGCTTGGATGCGACCCCGGAGCGGGATGCGGCACCGCACCTTATCGCGTGCTAATGTGTGCCTACACGGTCGCATCCCCATGAATGGGGCCCCTGCTCCACGTTTCGGCGCACCCTTTCCCGAGCGGAGAGGGGAAATGTACGGTGCGGAACTGGCGTGTCAGCCATTTCCGCAGAGGTCAATAATCCCGGAGATCCAGGGCGGCGGCGCGGCCGCGGGCGACGTTCAAGCCGGAGATTATCGCGATCCCGATGACGAAGAACACGCCGGTCACCAGCATCGCGAGGCGGTGATTGCCGAGCGTCGCCCAGGTGACGACGCCGTAGGTCACGGGCCCGAGTATCGCCGACAGCTTCACCGCCAGGCCCCACAAGCCGAAGAATTCGGCGGTGCGCGCGGGCGGGCTCAGATAGCCCACCAGGGCGCGGCCCGCCGACTGGCTGGCGCCGAGGCACAGCCCGACGACATTGGCGACGACCCAGAACAATACCGCTCCCTCGGCGATCCAGGCCAGGACCACCGCGACCAGCCATCCGATCATCGTGATCACCAGCGTCCGCACGTGCCCGAGCCGGTCCTGCACCTGACCGAACGCAAGGGCGCCCGCCGCCGCGGTCACGTTCACGACCAGGATCAGGGTGAGCGTCTCGCGCGTGGTGAAGCCCATGACCTCCTGGGCATAGACCGCGGCAAGCGCAACCACGGTCTGGATCCCCGCCTGATAGAACACCACGCAGACCAGAAACCGCCACAGGTCGACGTAGCGGCGCGCATGGCCTACGGTATCCGCGACCCGCGCGAACGCGCTCCTCGCGATGTCGGAGGCGCCCGCGACCGGCTGCGCCCGTTCCCGCAGGAAAAGGAACGTCGGCAGGCTCGCGATAGCGAAGAGGGCGGCGGTGATCAGCATGGCGACGGGCACGAATTCAACGGCGCCCGCGCCGTGCGCCTGGGCGTAGCTCACGTAGGCGAGGCAGGCGCCGAGCGCGACGAGGCCGCCGAGGTAGCCGAGGCTCCAGCCCCACCCCGACACCCTGCCCATCGCCTCGCCGCTCGCGATCTCCGGCAGGAACGCCGCGATCAGATTCTCGCCGCTGCCGAAGAAGTAATTGGAGAGGATGACCAGCGCGATGCCGAGCGCAAGTTCCCCCTCCCCCACGAGCGCGAGCCCGGCGGTGAACACGACGCACCCCGCCGTGGTGAAAAGCAGCAGCCGCTTCTTCGCCGCGTGCGCGTCGGCATAGGCGCCGATCACCGGGGCGGTCACCATGATGAGCGCATAGGAGACCGCGAGCGCCGCGGTCCAGGCGAACGTCGCCCACGGCGCATTGCCCGCCACCACGGCGACGAAATAGGCGTTGAATACCGCGGTGATGACGACGGTGGTGTAGCCGGAGTTGGCGAAGTCGTACATCGCCCAAGAAAAAACCTCGCGGCGGCTCACGCCCGGCGCGAAGTTTTCTCTTGACGGAGAATCGCTCACCTTGAGAACCCGCGGGCCCCTCCGAGAACGCGTACTCCCGCGAAACGGGGGTTGCCGACCGCCTGTAGCAGCAGCCGCGGCTGCTTAGCGGATTCTCCTCACTTCAGCAGGCCCATGCGCTTCGCTATCCCCAGGTACTCCTTGGTGCGCTCCTTCATGAACGCCGCGTTCTTGTCGAAGGGTATGTCCACGACCTCGTAGCCGCCGTCGGCCATCCACTTGAGTATCTGCGGGTCCTGGTTCAGCTCCGCCATCATGTCGGAAACCCTTTTGCGCGCGTCAAGCGGCGTGGATTTCGGTACTGCGACGCCGCGGTAGGCGCCGTCCACCCAATTGATCCCGAGCTCCTTGAAGGTCGGCACGTCGGGAAACTCCGGATGACGCTTGTTCAGCGCGACCGCCAGCATCCGCATCCTCCCTCGCTGCTGGAGCACGACCGGTACGTAATTCATCGCGCCGGTGACGTGCTTACCGAGCACGGCTGGAACCAGCTCGCCGGTGCCCTTGAACGGCACGTACGTGCTCTTCACGTTGGCGAACAGGTTGAATTTCTCATGCGCGAGATGGTTGGCGGAAAATGTCGCCGAGCCCCCGAAGGAGAGCTCGCCCGGCTTCGCCTTCGCCGCCTTCACCAGGTCGCCGAAGGTCTTGTACGGGCTGTCGGTGGCCACGATGATCGCGTCAGCCGTGTAGTGAAACCAGTACACCGGCGTGATGTCCCCGGTCTTGTACTGCACCTGCCCCTCCAGCGGCTGCAGCACGATGTGCGGCAGATTGCAGCCCACGAACGTGTAGCCGTCCGCCGTGAGGCTGTTCAGCTGCGTCCAGGCGAGCGCGCCGCCCGCGCCCGGCCGGTTGACCACGATCATCTCGCGCTTGTACTTGGCGCGGAAGATCGTCTGCTGCCAGCGCGCCATCACGTCCGATTCGCCTCCCGGGACAAACGGAATGATGTATTGAACGTTCTTGTCGGGGTAAGCCGACACCGCCTGGCCTGCCGCGCACGCGGCAGCAGCAAGAAGCAGGGAAAGAAGGTACCGGAATGTCATCGTTGCCTCCCGTTATGAGTCCTGTGTACTGGAACGGCACTGATACATCTTAACCTTAGCAGCGTGCCAGCTACCCGGCAAGGCGAGCGCTCAAATCACCCCGCGCCGCTTCAAGTCCTGCTGCTGTTCCTTGCTGTAGCCGAGCGCAGAGAGCACCTCGGCCGTGTGCGCGCCGAGGGCGGGGCCGATCCACTTCGTGCCCCCAGGTGTGTTCGATAGCGTCGGCACGACGCCCGGCAGCCTGAGCGTCCTGCCATCGGGAAGCACGAACTGCTGGATCATTTCGCGCGCGGCGTAATGCGGATCGCGCGCGATGTCGGCGATGTCGTAGATCTTGCTGCTCGGCACATCCGCCTGATCCAGCACCTGCAGCACGTGCTCCAGATCGTGCGCCGCGACCCAGTCGCCGATTACCTTTTCGATTTCCTCGGTGCGCGCCACGCGCCCGTCGTTGTGCGCGAGCGCGGGGTCGCTCGCGAGGTCCGGTCGGCCGATGGCGTTCATCATGCGCTTGAAGATGGGGTCGGCGTTGGCGCCGATCACGACATACCTGTCGTCGCTCGTGACATAGGTGTTGGAGGGCACGATGCCGGGCAGCGACGCGCCGCTCCTCTCGCGCACGAACCCGAACAGGTCGTATTCGGGCAGCACGCTCTCCATCATGTTGAATACCGCTTCATAGAGCGCCACGTCCACGTACTGGCCCCGACCGCCGTTGACGTTGCGGTGGTGCAGCGCCATCAGCGCGCCGATCACCCCGTGCAGCGCGGCGATCGAATCCCCGATCGAGACGCCGACCCGCACCGGCGGCCGGTCGGGGTAGCCGGTGACGTAGCGCATCCCGCCCATCGATTCGCCGATGGCGCCGAAGCCGGGGCGGTCGCGGTACGGCCCGGTCTGCCCGAAGCCCGAGAGCCGCACCATGACGAGCCCGGGGTTGAGCGCCGAGAGCCGCTCCCAGCCGAGTCCCCACTTCTCCATCGCGCCGGGCCGGAAGTTCTCGACCACGATGTCCGCGCCCGCCACGAGCCTGCGCACGATTTCCTGCGCTTCCGGCTGCCTGAGGTCGAGCGTCACCGACTTCTTGTTGCGCGCCTGCGCGTACCACCACAGCGACGTGCCCTGGTGCAGCTTGCGCCATGTTCTCAGCGGATCGCCCTCCCCGGGCGGCTCGATCTTGATCACCTCCGCCCCGAACTCGGCGAGCAGGCGCGCGCAGAACGGCCCGGCGATCAGTGTGCCCAGCTCGATCACCTGGACGCCTTGAAGCGGAAGGGGGTTCGCGTCGCTCACGTCAGGAAACCGCTGGCAACAGAGAACGCAGAGGGCCCAGGGAGTTGGATCGTTCGTGGCCCGCCAGCTTCGCCGTCGGGCGCGGGCGACAGAAAAACATGTCCTTCCTCAGCCAGATGCCCCGCGCGAGAAATTGTGCCGTCTCCTGCCAGCGACAGTTTACCTGCAATCGCCATGCCGCTGGCATCGACAACCCGTTGAAACACCTGGCCAATCCAATCTGGCACGGCACATGCTACATGTTCACCACCAGAACTGCGTCGGCGTAACGCCCGGCGTGGTTCTATCCCTCCCCTGTTTCCCCCGGCTTATGCCGGGGTTTTTTTGTACGGCATTACCGCTCACGCGGATCGATCGGCGTCCGGGGCGTGACGCCGAGCAGGGATTCCAGGTACGCCGCCATCGAAAAGAGCTTCGCCTCGCCGCGCGGCGGCCCCACGAGCTGCAAGCCGATCGGCAGGCCGGAAGCGGTGAAGCCGCCCGGCAGCGCGATCACGGGGCAGGAGGTGACGGTGACGGCGAGCGTGAGAACCAGCCAGCCCATGTAGCCCTCGAAGCGGACGCCGTCCACTTCCGCGGGGTAGCGCTGATTGACGTCGAACGGCGGGCAGGTCACGGCGGGACAGATCAGCAAGTCGTGATTCTCGAAGAACCTCGCTGTGCGCCGGATCAGCTCGCCCTGCGCGATCTCGGCCTCGACGATCTCCCTCGGCGTGAGCTTGAGTCCCAACTCGGTGTTGTCGATGATTTCCTGCTTATAGAGGTGGCGGTATTTCTCCATGAGCTGCGCGTGGCGCGCGACGAACACTGCGCCGCGCAGCGTGAGGAAAATTTTCTCCGCATCGGCCAGGTCGGGATACGCTTCCTCGACGGTGACGCCGTCGCGCGAGAGCTTTTCCGCCGCTGCCCTGCACGCCGCACGCACCTCGCGGTCCACGGCGCGCGCGACCCCGAGATCGGTGCTGAATGCCACCCGTCCCGGCTTTTGCGGGCGCGCCGCCGCCTCTGAAAATCGCGGATGCGGCCCCACCTGCGACAGGGGATCGAGCGGGTGCCACCCCGCTTCGGCGTCGAACATGAGGGCCGTGTCCGCGACATCGCGTGCCATCGGCCCTTCCACCGACAACGGGTTGAACGGCTGCCGGGAAGTCCGCGGCACCATGCCCGGGCTCGGCCGCAGCCCTGTCGTCGAGCAGTAGCTCGACGGCGTGCGGATGCTGCCGCCGAAATCGCCGCCGGTCGCGAGCCACACCTGCCCGGCCGCTAGCGCCGCTGCCGAACCGCCGGAGGAGCCGCTCGAGGTCATGCGCACGTCCCAGGGGTTCAACGTCGCGCCGAACACGTCGTTGAACGTGTTGCCGCCCGCCGCGAACTCGGGGAGGTTGGTCTTCCCGATCACGACAGCGCCGTTCGCCTCAAGCCGCTGCACCACCACGTCGGACGCCGGCGCGATGCGGTCGGCGTAGATGCGCGAGCCGGAAGTGCAGCGCACTCCTACCACGTCGGTGCCGTCCTTGACCCCGATCGGGAGCCCGTGCAGGTACTGCGGCGCAGCGTCCGGCCGCCGCTCGCTCATGATGCGCCGCGCGTGCTCCCGCGCGCGCTCGTAGCACAGCGTCACGAACGCGTTGATCTTCGGATTGGTCGCCTCGATTCGGGCCGCTGCAGCGTCAATGAGCTCGAGCGGCAAGACTTCACGGCGCTTGAGCAGGCGCACGGCCTCGACCGCGGAAAGACGCCACAGCTCGTCCATCTTCCCTCCCTCCGTGAGCCGGCATGGTAGGGAGAAATGGAACGGCGCGTCAACGCCACGCCTGCCGCGGATCGTGATAGGCTTTGCGCCTCCCCACGGGAATTCTGCGCTGCAAACATTCGATCGGGACGTGAAGATCTCCGAAACGACGCTCGCCCGCACCGGCGGGCAGCTACTCATAGACGCGCTCAAGGTCCACGGCGTGGAGCTCGCGTTCGGAGTCCCGGGCGAGAGCTACCTGGAAGCGCTCGACGCGCTTTACGACGCCCGTGACCGGATCCGCTACATCATCTGCCGCCAGGACGGCAGCGCCGCCTACATGGCGGAGGCGTACGGGAAGTTGACCGGCCGGCCCGGCATCTGCTTCGTGACGCGCGGCCCCGGCGCGACCAACGCCTCGATCGGGGTGCACGCCGCGCACCAGGATTCGACCCCGATGATCCTTTTCATCGGGCAGGTCGGGAATGATTTCGTCGAGCGCGAGGCGTTCCAGGAAATCGACTACCGCCGCATGTACGGCCCGTTCACCAAGTGGGTCGCACAGATCGATCGCGCCGACCGCGTGCCGGAGTACGTGAGCCGGGCGTTTCACACCGCGACCTCCGGGCGCCCCGGCCCGGTGGCGCTGGCGCTGCCGGAGGACATGCTCACCGAGACCGCCGCGGTCGCGGATACCGGTCCCTACAAGCGCATCGCGGCGCACCCGGGCGAGGCCGATCTCGACCAGCTGCGCAGGATGCTGGGGCGGGCAAAGCGCCCCTTCGTGCTCCTCGGCGGCGGCGGCTGGAACGCCGGGGCGTGCGCCGATATTCGCGCGTTCGTCGAGGCCAATCATCTCCCGGTCGGCACGGCGTTTCGCTGCCAGGACCTCTACGACAACCGCCTTCCGAACTTCGTCGGCGACGTCGGCATCGGCATCAACCCCGCGCTCGCCGAGCGCGTGAAGGGCTGCGACCTTCTGCTCTCGATCGGCGCGCGGTTCGACGAGATGACCACCAGCGGCTACTCGCTGCTCGCCGTGCCGCGGCCGGCGCAGAAACTCGTGCACGTGCAGCCCGGCGCCGAGGATCTGGGACGGATCTACGAGCCGGACCTGCCGATCCATTCCGGGATGCCGGAGTTCGCGCGCGCGGCAGCGAAGCTCGCTCCGGTGGATGCGTCAGCGTGGCGGGACTGGACGCGCTCGGCGCGCGCGGATCACGAGGCGTGGATCGAGCCCGTTCCCGCGCCGGGCGCCCTCAATCCCAGCGAGGTATTGGCGTACCTGCGGAAACGCCTTCCGCCCGAGACCATCGTCGCCAACGGCGCCGGCAACTTCGCGGGCTGGGTCCACCGCTTCTACCCCTATCCCGGCTTCCGCACCGAGCTCGGACCGACCGTCGGCTCGATGGGCTACGGCGTCCCCGCCGCAGTCGCGGCCAAACTGGCGCAGCCCGGCCGGCCGGTCATCTCGTTCAACGGCGACGGCGATTTCCTCATGAACGGGCAGGAGCTGGCGACCGCCGCGCAATACGATCTCAGGATCGTGTTCATCGTCGTCAACAACGGCATGTACGGCACGATCCGCATGCACCAGGAGCGCGACCATCCCGGGCGCATTAGCGGCACCGAGCTGAAGAATCCCGACTTCGCGGCGCTCGCGCGCGCCTACGGGCTCCACGGCGAGACGGTCGAAAACACGGCGGACTTCTCGGCCGCGTTCGAGCGGGCGTGGAATGCGAAGTCCGCCTCCCTCATCGAGCTGCGCATCGACCCCGAGGCGATCACGACGCGGACGACCCTCTCCGCGATCCGCGCGAATGCCCTCAACAGGCAGGGAGGCAAACCATGATGGAAGGGGACACCAAGATGCGCGTCGTGATCCTCGCCGGCGCCTACCGCATCAAGGGCGAGATCGAGCTCGTGCCCGGAGCCCGGATCACCGACTACATGCTGGACGCGAAGAAGTTCTTCGCCGTCACCAAGGCCGAGGTGTGGGACCTCGAGGGCCGCAGGATCTTCTCCGCACCTTTCCTCGACGTCAGCCGCGACCAGGTCGTCATCGTCGCGCCCGACTAGTCGGCCCGGATTCCCGTCAGCTCGACGATGCGCCGCCAGCGCGCGGTTTCGTTCCGCAGCCACGCGCCGAGGTCCGCGAGGGACATCACCGGGGTCTCATCCGTGCCCAGTTTCGTGAGTGTCGCCTTGAAGTCCGGCGAGCTGACTATCCTGCCGAGCTCGGCGTGCATCCGGTCCACGATCGGCTTCGGCGTTCCCGCCGGCGCCAGCATGCCGAAAGTCACCGTGATGTCGTAGTCGCGGATCTTCAGCGCCTCCGCGACGGTCGGCACCTCGGGCAGGAACGCCGTGCGCTTGGCCGCCGTCACCGCCAGCGGCTTCAACCTGCCCGCCTTGATGAAACCGAGCGTGGGCGGCACGCCCCCGTAGTGGATGGGCACCTCGCCGGCGACGTTCGCGACGGCCACGGGGCCGCCGCCCTTGTACGGCACGTGAATCATGCTGGTCTTGGTCTCGATCGCCAGCAGCGCCCCGGCGAAATGCGAGCTGCTGCCGGTGCCGAACGACCCCCAGGTGATCTCGCCCGGACGCGACTTGGCGAGCGCGATGAACTCACGCACGTTCTTCACCGGCAGCGACGGGTGTGCCAGCATCAGGATCGGCGTCCAGCCGACCTGTCCCGCCAGAATGAAGCCCTCAGGGTCGTAGGGCAGCTTCGGGTAGTAGCTCGTGTTCTGGGTGAAAGCGGCCAGCGTATTGAACAGGAAAGTGTGGCCGTCCGGCGGCGCTTTCGATGCGATGTCGGTTCCGATCAGGCTGTTGGCGCCGCCGCGGTTGTCCACGACGAACTGCTGCTTGAGATTTTCCGAAAGGACCTGCGCGAGCGGCCGCATGATTATGTCGGTCGCGCCGCCCGGAGCCCACGGCACGACGACACGCACCGGCCGCGCCGGCCAACTCTGCGCGCCGACCGGCCCGGCCGCGCCGACCGCGATCAGGACTACGATCCACTTCGCAGCATCTTTCATGTCGCCTCTTCGATGAAAAATGCGATTCGTGACCGCGATGGCGCCGCTGCTACCCCCTCTGTCCCTTGTACTTGCTCCAGGCGCCCCGTCAGTTCGCGGGGATATTCGCCTCCTTGACGACCCGGGTCCATCTCGTCACTTCGCTCTTGATCTGCGCGCTGAACTGCTGCGGCGAGCTGACGATGACGTCGGCGCCCATTTCGAGGATCCTCTGACTCACGTCGGGCAGCCTGATGATCCGCGCCGTTTCCGCATAGAGCTTCTTGACGATCGCGGGGGGGGTTCCGGCGGGCATCAGCATGCCCGTGATGGTTTCCGATTCATGCCCTTTGAAGCCCAGCTCGGCCATGGTGGGGACGTCCGGGAAGTTCGCCGTGCGCTTCGCGCTGGTAAACGCCAGCGCGCGCACCCTTCCCGCCTGGACGTGCGGCGTCACCGGCGGCACCGCCTGGCAGCCGAAGGGAACCTGGTTGCCTACCACGGCCGCGAGCGACGGTCCGCCGCCGCCGTAGGGCACGGTTACCAGGTCGAGCTTGGCGTCGATCGCCAGCAGATGGGCCGAGAGATGGGGCACGGTGCCGATCCCCGGCGTCGCCATGCTGTACTTCTTGGGGTCGCGCTTGACTGTGGCGATCAGCTCGGCCAGCGATTTCACCGGCTGGCTCGGGTGCGCGAAGAAGATGTGGGGCGACGCCGACAGGTTGGAAACGGGTATGAAGCTCTTGTACGGATCGTAGGGGATCTTCTTGTAGAGGCCCGGGTTGACCATGAAGCTCGAGCTCACGAACAGTATCGTGTGGCCGTCCGCCGGCGCATTCGCAGCGATGCCCATGCCGATGTTGCCGCCAGCACCGCCACGGTTGTCCACGACCACCTGCTGCCCCCAGGACTCCGTCATCTTGTGCGCGACGAGGCGCGCGATCGTGTCGGTCGCGGCGCCCGGCGCGAACGGCA
Source organism: Burkholderiales bacterium (assembly GCA_050741115.1). Taxonomy (GTDB): domain Bacteria; phylum Pseudomonadota; class Gammaproteobacteria; order Burkholderiales; family SG8-41; genus SG8-41. The sequence goes on along the minus strand of JBOIEM010000049.1, from coordinate 2,434 downwards.
CGATGATGCGGATTGGCCGCGACGGGTACTGCTGGGCCGAGGCATGCATCGCAAGCAAGGCGAACGCCGACAGAATGGCTGCCAACACGATGTCAACAATGGATTTCATGTTTCCCCCCGGGTTCTCGTGGCTACGTCACTTCGTCACGCCTCTCGGCTAAACTCCGCGCGCGTTGAGCGGCGGCTTGTCGTCCGTTCGAACGCGCGCAAGTAAACCGGCGCGAATGCGTCCGGCTTTACTCGATCTTGATGCCGGCGTCCTTGATCACCTTGGAGTAGCGCGCCATCTCGCTCTTGATGAAACCCGAGAAGTGCTCCGGCGTGCTCGGCAGCGGCTCGACGCCCGCGCTCGCGAAGCGCTGCTTCAGGTCGGCTGAAGCCAGCGCCTTGTGAATCTCGGAATTGAGCCGGTTGACGATCTCGCGCGGCGTGCCGGCCGGCGCGAGGATGCCGTACCAGATCGGCATCACGAAGTCGTCCACGCCGGCTTCCTTGGAGGTCGGCACGTTCGGAAGCTGGGGCTCGCGCCGCTCGGTCAGGACGCAGAGCGCGCGCACCTTGTTGGCCTGGACCTGCGGAATGGCCGGCGGCACCGCCATGATCCCCATGTCCACCTGTCCGCTCATCAGGGCCACCAGCGCCAGCGCCGCGCCCTTGTACGGCACGTGCACCATGTCGAGCTGGTAGCGGCCCTTCAGCAGCTCGCTCGCGAGATGATTGGTGCTGCCGGCCCCGCTCGAGCTGAAATTGAGCTTGCCCGGGTAGCGCCGCGCGAGCTGGATGAACTCCTTCAGCGATTTCGCCGGCACCGAGTTGTGCACCACCATGATGTTGTGGATCGCCGCGACGAGCGAGACCGGCGCGAAGTCCCTGACCGCGTCGTAATTGAGCTTGGCGTAGAGCGAGGGGCTGACCGCGAGCGGAGGAGCGGCGAGCGTAATCGTGTAGCCGTCCGGCGGCGCCTTCGCGCCGAGCTCCAGGCCGAGGTTGCCGGCCGCGCCCGGCCGGTTCTCGGGCACCACGGGCTGGCCGAGCTGCTCGGAGAGCTTCTGGGCGATTGTCCGCCCGGTGATGTCGGTGGGCCCGCCGGGAGGAAACGGCAGGATCATGCGGATCGGCTTCACGGGATAGGCCTGGGCGAGGAGCGGCGCCGGCAGCAGGGCCGCCGTCGACACGAGCAGCGCCTGCAGCAGTTTCGATGGGATCAACATGGGCTCCTCCAGCGTGTCTTGTGATGAGGGACGGGTGATTCGTGAACGACGTCAGTCGACGCGGATGCCGGCTGCCTGCGCGACCTTCGTATACTTCGCGAGATCCGCCTTGAAGATCGCCGCGGTCTGCTCGGGACTGCTGGCGACGATATCGGCGCCGAGCGACGCCAGGCGCTCCTTCACCTCCGGATCCGCGAGCGCTTTGAGGATCTCCTGGTTGAGCTTCGCGACAATCTCGCGCGGCGTCTTGGCCGGCGCCACCGCGCCGTACCAGGTGCTCATCACGTAGCCCGAAACGGTTTCCGCGATAGTCGGCACATTGGGCAGCACCGCCGCGCGCTGGTCCTTGGTCACGGCCAGCGCCTTCACGCGGCCGGCACGGATGTGGGGAATGATCGGGGGCATGGTGCTGAAGCTCGTCATGACGTGCCCCGCCATGAGATCGATCGCGATCGGCCCGCCGCCCTTGTAGGGAACCGGGAGCAGGTTGGTCTTGGTCATCATCTTGAACATCTCGCCGGCGAAGTGCTCGGGGCTCGCGACGCCGGAGGTAGCATAGGTCAGCTCCCCGGGCTTGGCGCGCGCGAGGGCGATCAGCTCCTTGACCGATTTCGCCGGCAGCGAAGGATGGGCGGCGAACACGTTCGACACCTCCGACACCACGGTGATCGGCGCGAAATCGCGCTCGATGTCGTACCCGAGGTTCTTATATACCGGTTTGCTCATGATATGCGCGACCGACATGAAAAGGATCGTGTAGCCGTCGGCGGACGCCTCGGCCGCGAGCTTGGCCGCGACGTTGGCGTTGGCGCCCGGGCGATTCTCGATGACGAACGGCTGCTTCAGGGACTCCGTCATCTTCGCCCCGACCGCGCGCGCCATGATGTCCGTGCCGCCGCCCGGCGCGAACCCGACCAGGATGCGCACCGGCTTGGCGGGATAATTTTGTGCCACTACTGTGTGGCCCAAACTGATCAATGGGAAACCCAGAATAACCGCCGCGAAGCGCTTCATGCCTCCTCCCTCGCCAGTCATCAGCCGTCAGTCGTCACTCGACCTTGACTCCCGCTTCCCTGATCGCCTTCGCATACTTCGCGCTCTCGGCGCGCACGAATTTCGCGAACTCTTCCGGAGTGTCGCCGATGCCCTCGGAGCCGAGCACCTTCAGGCGCTCCCGAATGTCGGGGAGCTTCAATATGCGCACCAGCTCCCGGTTGACCTTG
>JBOIEM010000048.1:0-10223 GCA_050741115.1 Burkholderiales bacterium | reverse complement strand
TCGCGATCGTGCTCGTGATCATCGGGCTCCTGCTCGGCGGCGTGCTGAAGGGACAGGAACTCATCACCAGCGCCCGCGTGCGCAATCTCATCTCCCAGCAGGACGGGGTCAAGGCCGCCTACTTCGGTTTCCTCGACCGCTTCCGCGCCCTGCCCGGGGACTATAGCTTGGCGACTACCAATATCGCGCTTACCACCACCAATGGCAATGCCAACGGTCAGATCGAATTGGCAGCCACCTGCGGTGCGATTCCTGGCTGTCAAGCGCTGGAATACATCACGGTGTGGGAGCATCTCTCGCGCGCGGGCTTCATCAATGGCAGCTACACCTACGCGGCACTCCCCGAAACCTCCGCTTCCGTGCCGGCCAATCCCTACGTCCGCTATATCCAGGTGATCTACGACGCCGTCTATGGCACCGGCACACCGGCGGTGCGCCACAATATCAAGACCGGCAATCAGATACCGTCCGATATCCTGTCCGAAATCGACCGCAAGGTCGACGACGGCAATCCCATCGGCGGCGTATTCCAGTTCTCCATCTACGACGGCGGTTCGGGCGGCACCCCGCCGACGGCCACCGGAGCCGGTGGCTGCTACGCGGCCGGTCCGCCAGCAAGCTGGGTCGCACCCACGGTCTCCAACTGCGGCGGAGCGAGCCTGCTGTAAGGAAACTCCCGCTCTTATGAGAAAAGCCCGCGGGTCCGCGGGCTTTTTTCTTATCCCTGCATCAGTCTGATCTCGGCCGCCGCGAGATCCGGTTCGGCGCCGAGCAGCACCAATACGTCGCCCTCCTCGATCCGGGTATCCGACTCGGGCGCGACCCCGCGGATTTTGCGCCGGCGCACCGCGGTGACCTCGACGCCAAGGGCTTCCAAGTCCATCGCGCCGAGCGTCCTGCCCACCGCCGCCGCCCCCGGCGCGATCGTCACCGAGTGCAGCCGCGGCTGCCGCGCCTCGCTCCCGGTGCTCGTTTCGTCGGTGATCCCGCGGAAGAATCCGCGGAACAGGCTGTAGCGCTGCTCGCGCGTCTCGCGGATTCGCGCGAGCACGCGGTTGAGCGGCACTCCCAGCAGCATCAGCGCGGTCGAGGCGAGGATCAGGCTGCCCTCCATGACCTCGGCGACGACCTCCGCCGCGCCGGCTTCCTTGAGGCGGTCGATGTCGGAATCGTCGTGGGTGCGCACCACCACCGGCAGCTCCGGTCGCAGCTCCCGCACATGTTCCAGTATGCGCAGGGCGGATGCCGTATCCGAGTAAGTGATCGCAAGCGCTTTCGCCCGCAGCAACCCCGCGGCGACCAGCACCTCGCGGCGCGCGGCATCCCCGAACACCACGCTCTCGCCCGCCGCCGCCGCTTCGCGGATGCGCTGCGGGTCGACGTCGAGCGCGATGAACGGGATCGATTCCTGCTCGAGCAGGCGCGCCAGGTTCTGCCCGCTGCGCCCGTAGCCGCAGACGACCACGTGCTCCTCCGCGGCCATGGAGTGCACCGCGATGTTGTGCAGCTGCATGGCCCGGTGCATCCAGTCGGAGCGGGTCCAGCCGCGGGCAACGTGCTCGCCGTGCTCGACGAGGAAGGGTGTTGCCATCATGGACAGCAGCATTGCGGCGAGCACCGGCTGCATGATCTCGCCTGGCACGAGCCCGAGACCGTGGGCCTGGGTGAGCAGCACGAAGCCGAACTCGCCGCACGCGGCGAGCGCCAGTCCCGTGCGCAGCGCCACCGCGGCGTCGGCTCCGAACGCGAGGCTCAGGCCGATGATGACTGACGCCTTCAGCGCCAGCAGCGTGGCGAGCAGCAGCAGCACCCAATGCGCCTGCCCGAGCACCACCTGCAGGTCGAGCAGCATGCCGATGGTGACGAAGAACAGCCCCAGCAGCACGTCGCGGAAGGGCCGGATGTCCACTTCCACCTGGTAACGATATTCGGTCTCGGAGATGAGCGCGCCGGCAAGAAAGGCGCCGAGCGCGAGCGACAGCCCCGCGAGTTCGGTGACATAGGCGAGCCCCAATGTGATCAGGAGCACGTTGAGCACGAAGAGCTCGGCCGATTTGCGGCGGGCGACGAGATGGAACCACCCGCGCATCAGCCGCTGCCCGAGGAAAAGCAGGACCGTCAAAACGGCCGCCGCCTTCGCGAACGCAAGCGCGAGGTTCACCGCGAGCGTCTCCGTGCCCGCGGCGAGAGCCGGAGCGATTATCAGCAGGGGCACCACAGCGAGGTCCTGGGCGAGCAGGATCCCGATGGTCTGCCGGCCGTGCGAGGAGTTGAGCTCGACGCGCTCCACCAGCAGTTTGGCGACGATCGCGGTGGAGGACATCGCCAGCACTCCGCCGAGCACGAGCCCCGCCCGCCACTCGACGCCGAGCGCGCCGGCGGCGGCCCATACGAGCAGCAGGGTCAGACCGACCTGGACGGCACCCAGCCCGAACACGATGCGGCGCATGGTGACAAGCCTGGGCAGGCTGAACTCCAGCCCGATGCTGAACATGAGGAACACCACGCCGATCTCGGCCAGCTGGCGCACCACCACCGTATCGGGAATCCAGGCGAGCGCGTGCGGACCGATCGCGACGCCGACGATCAGGTAGCCGAGCAGCGGCGGCAGCCTGAGCGACCGGAACACCACCACCACCAGCACGGCGGTGGCAAGCAGTATCAGTATCGATTGAAGAAGCGACTGCATTTCTCGATCCGCGATTCACGACCCACGAGGCACGATCCACGATCACGACTCAATGAATGATGCCTCATCGCGTCGGAATTGCAAGGCGAGCGCGGCAGGGAACGAGCCTGATTCTGCTATACTTTCCCCGCAATGAAGACGGCATCGAGCAGCGCCGGCCGCGCTTCCAGTGAAGACGCAGCGCTTGCAATGGCGCGCGAAGTGCTGGAGATCGAGGCCAAAGCCGTCTCCGACCTGATCGCCAAGCTCGACCGGCGTTTCGTCCAGGCGGTGGAGACGATCCTCAACTGCCGCGGCCGCGTCGTGGTGAGCGGCATCGGGAAGTCCGGGCACATCGCGCGCAAGATCGCGTCCACCCTGGCGAGCACCGGCACCCCCGCGTACTTCGTCCATCCGGCGGAAGCGAGCCATGGCGACCTCGGCATGGTCGCGCGCGACGACGTGTTCATCGCGCTCTCGAACTCCGGCGAGAGCGATGAGCTGCTGGCGATTATCCCGCTCATCAAGCGCCAGGGCGCGAAGCTCGTCGCGATGACCGGCAACCCGCAGTCCGCGCTCGCGCGCGAGGCCGATGTCCATCTCTATGCCGGGGCGGAAAAGGAAGCCTGCCCGCTCAACCTGGCGCCAACCGCCAGCACCACCGCGGCCCTCGCCCTGGGTGACGCGCTGGCGCTCGCACTGATGCAGGCGAAGGGTTTTACCCGCGACGAGTTCGCGGCCGCGCATCCCGGCGGCGCTCTGGGGCGGAGGCTCCTCACTCACGTCCGCGACGTGATGCGCACCGGCGAGCACGCCCCGCACGTCGCGCACACCGTGACCGCCCTGGAGGGCGTGCTCGAGGTCTCGCGCGGGAGGATGGGCATGACCGCGGTGCTCGATCAGCAGCAGCGCGTCATCGGCATCTTTACCGACGGCGACCTGCGCCGCAGCCTGGAGAAAGGCGTGGACCTGCGCGCGACCCCCATCGCCGCCGTCATGACGCGGGATCCGCGCACGATCGGTTCCGGCAAGCTCGCCGCCGAGGCGGTCGAGATCATGGAACGCTTCAAGGTGAACCAGCTGTTGGTGGTGGACGAGGACCGGAAGCTCCTGGGCGCGCTCAACATGCACGACCTGTTCCGCGCCAAGGTCATATGACCGTGGCCGCCGGCCTCGTATTCGTGACTCGTGACGGGTGACTCGTGACTGGTGTCTGGTATGCAGGATATTTATGAGCGCGCGCGGAAGGTCCGGGTTGCCATCTTCGACGTCGACGGCGTGTTGACCGACGGCGCGCTCCACTACGCGGACTCGGGCGAGGAAATGAAGGCGTTCAGCGTTCACGACGGGCATGGCATCAGGATGCTCCGGGACAGCGGCGTGGCGGCCGCGATCATCAGCAGCCGCAGCTCCGGCGCGCTCGAGGCGCGCGCGCGCAACCTCGGGATCGAGCTGCTCTATCAGGGCGCGGCGGACAAGCTCGCCGCGTTCAGCGAGGTTCTCGGCCGCTGTCGCGTCGGCGCCGAGGCCTGCGCCTACGTCGGCGACGATTGGGTCGACCTGCCGGTGATGGAACGCTGCGGCCTCGCGGTGGCGGTCCCCGATGCGCCGGCACCGGTGCGCCGGAGGGCGCAATACGTCACCCGCGCCCGTGGGGGGCGCGGTGCGGTGCGCGAAGTTTGCGAGATCATCCTGCACGCGCAGGGCGCCCTCATCGCGCGGCCGGTTGCATACGCCGACCGGCGGGCAACAGGGATGCGGGGATGACGGCGGGCGAGCGCCGATGACGCGGAGCCGACTGACGACGTTGGTGCCGCTCCTCGTTGTCGGCCTTCTGGCGGGGTTCACCCTCTGGCTCGAGCGCTTCGCGCAGGGCCCGGATCGGGACGTGGTCGGCCCGAGCCGGCACGATCCCGACTATATCGTGGAGAAGCTTTCGGCCGTGCTCATGGGCGATACCGGGGCGCCCAGCCACTCCCTGGAGGCCGCGAAAATGGTGCATTACCCGGACGACGACACCACGCTGCTCACGTCGCCGAAGTTCGTGAGCTACGGCTCGCCGACGGCGCCCCTGACGGTCACCGCGAGCGAGGGCGTGGTGTCGGCGAAGGGCGACCACGTGTATTTCCAGGACAACGTACGCGTCACGCGCCCTGCCTTCGAGGGCGCGGGCGAGCTCGTGCTGCGCACGAGCTTCCTGCACGTGATTCCCGACCTCCATATCGCGCGGACGGATCGGTCGGTGACCGTGTCCGACGACGCCAATACGGTCACCGCCGACGGGCTCGAGATAAACAGCGAAACACGCGTGATCAAGCTGCTGTCGAAGGTGCGGGGCACCTATGAGTCGAGCAGTTCACCTCGCGGCAAAGCCGGCCGCTGACCGCCGGCGTCTGCGCGCCGCCCGCAACCGGGCGCTCGCGTGCTGCCTGGCGGCGGCGCTGGCCGGGCCCGCGGCGGCCGAGAAAGCCGACCGCGACAAGCCGGTCAACCTGGAAGCCGACAAGGTCACCATAGACGACGGCCGGCAGATCGCATTATTCGAGGGCAACGTCGTGCTGACGCAAGGCACGCTCCAGATCCGCGGCGACCGCATGCAGGTGCGCCAGGACAAGGACGGATTCCGGCACGGCACCACCTGGGGCAGCCCCGCCCACTTCAGGCAGAAGCGGGAGGGCTACGACGAGTACATCGAGGGATGGGCCGAGCGCATCGAGTACGACGGCCACGCCGAGACGATGCAGATGTTCAATGGCGCGCAGCTGAAGCGGGGCCAGGACGAGGTCCGCGGCAACTACATCTCCTACGACGCCCGGTCCGAGTTCTTCCAGGTCACCGGAGGCGGCGCGGCGGCCAACGGTCCGGAGGGCCGGGTGCGGGCGGTGATCCAGCCCAAATCCAAGGAAAAACCGCCGACCGGCGCGCCGGTAAGTCTCAAACCCGCAGATTCCATCACCGCGCCTCGTGAAGAAACCGGGACCCGCAGAAAATAGGCTCGCGGACGACGCGAGCCGTGCCGCGCCTTCGGCCGTCGCCTCGGCCAGGCCGCGCAACGAGCTTCGCGCCGAGCGCCTGAGAAAGCGCTACCGCTCGCGCGTCGTGGTGCAGAACGTTTCCCTGGAAGTGCGCAGCGGCGAGGTGATCGGACTGCTCGGGCCCAACGGGGCCGGCAAGACCACCTGCTTCTATATGATGGTGGGCCTGGTGCCGATGGATGGCGGCGAGCTCTTTCTCGACGGCACCCGGCTGACCCATGCCCCGATGCACCGGCGGGCGCGGCTCGGCCTCGCCTACCTGCCGCAGGAGGCTTCCATTTTCCGGCGGCTTTCGGTCGCCGAGAACGTGCAGGCGGTGCTGGAGCTGCACAACAGCGATCCGGACGTGATCCGCGACAAGCTGGACGACCTCCTGCGCGATCTCAACGTGAGCCACCTGCGGGCGAGCCTCGCGGTGAGCCTCTCGGGTGGGGAGCGTCGGCGCGTGGAGATTGCCCGCGCGCTTGCCGCCGAGCCGCGCTTCATCCTGCTCGACGAGCCCTTTGCGGGGGTGGACCCGATCGCCGTGCTGGATATCCAGAAGATCATCGGGTTTCTCAAGGCGCGCGGCATCGGCGTGCTCATCACCGACCACAACGTGCGGGAGACGCTCGGCATCTGCGATCGCGCCTACATCATCAACGAGGGCACCGTGCTCGCCTACGGCAAGCCGGAGGAAATCGTTTATAATGAAAGCGTAAGAAAGGTCTATCTGGGAGAGCATTTCCGCCTCTAGTGCCATCGCGACGGGTCTACGCCCACGGGCCGGCCGGTTACCAGGGTAATCCGACCTTGCGACAATGCGCTGGAACGCGTTAGATACGTGCCGTTGCACCCGCGCGGCCACCGCTCGATCCGCCCCGGCGAGCCCCAGCACAACCGAATGAAGCATTCACTCCAGCTCCGGCTGTCCCAGCACCTCACGCTCACGCCGCAGCTGCAGCAGTCGATCCGGCTTCTGCAGCTCTCCACGCTGGAGTTGAACCAGGAGCTCGAGCGCATCCTCCAGGAAAACCCCCTCCTCGAGCGCGAAGACGAGGGGCGCGAAGCTCCGGCCGCCGTTCCCGAAGCCGCCGCGCGAACCGCCGAGCCGGCGGCCGCGCCCGGCGCCGCGGAAGCGGAGGGGCCCGCCGCCGAGGCCGAGAGCGCGGAGGCCAGCGCGCTCGACGAAGCCCCGCTCACCGGCTTCCGCGACGACACCGAGGACGGCGAGCACCAGCAGATCGCCGCCGAAGCCCCGACGCTGCGGGCGCACCTGCTGTCGCAGATCTCGCTCAAGAAGCTTTCCGCGCGGGACCACCAGCTGGTCGCCCTGCTGATCGACTCGCTCGATGACGACGGCTACCTCACGCAAAGCCTCGAGGAGCTGGCCGCGCTCCTGCCCGCGGAGCTGGAGGTCGAGCTCGATGAGCTGCAGATCGCGCTCAAGCACCTCCAGCACCTCGAGCCGGCGGGAGTCGGCGCGCGCAGCCTGGGAGAATGTCTCGCGCTGCAGCTCGCGTCGCTCCCGCAGGACATGCCGCATCTCGGCGAGGCGCTCGATACCGCGAAGAATCACCTGGAAGCGCTCGCGGCGCGCGACTTCGCACGGTTGAAGAAAGCGTTGCGCTGCGACGATGCGGCGCTGCGGGCGGTGCAGAAACTGATCACCGGGCTGAACCCCAGGCCGGGCCGCGATTTTTCCTCCGAGGAAACGCGCTACGTGGTATCCGACGTCATCGTGAAGAAGGTCAAGGGGGTGTGGCTTGCCGCCCTCAACCCGGATGCGATGCCGCGGCTGCGCATCAACCGCCTCTACGCCGAGATTCTGCAGCGCAACCGCAATGCCGGCTCCCAGCAGCTCGCGAGCCAGTTGCAGGAGGCGAAGTGGCTGATCAAGAACGTGCAGCAGCGCTTCGAGACGATCCTGCGCGTGGCGCAGGCGATCGTGGACCGGCAGCGGCATTTCCTCGAGCACGGGGAGGTGGCGATGCGCCCGCTGGTGCTGCGCGAGATCGCGGACACGCTCAACCTGCACGAGTCCACCGTGTCGCGCGTCACCACCCAGAAGTACATGCACACGCCGCGCGGCATCTTCGAGCTCAAGTACTTCTTCGGCAGCCACGTCACCACCGAAGCCGGCGGCTCCGCGTCGAGCACCGCGATCCGCGCGCTCATCAAGCAGCTGGTCGCGGCGGAGAATGCGCGGCGGCCGCTCTCCGACGGGCAGATATCCGAAATCCTGTCGCAGCAGGGCATCATGATCGCCCGCCGCACGGTGGCCAAGTACCGCGAGTCGCTGCAGATACTCCCTGCCAACCTGAGAAAGAGCCTGTAGGAGCCGAGCGATGAACCTGCACCTCACCGGGCATCATCTCGAAATCACGCCTCCGATCCGCGACTATGTTTCGAGCAAGCTGCAGCGCGTCACCCACCACTTCGACCACCTGATCGACGTCAACGTCATCCTCTCGGTGGAAAAGCTGATGCACCGGATCGAGGCCAACGTGCGCGTGCGCGGCAAGGACATTTTCTGCGAGAACGCGGACGCCGATATGTACGCCGCGATCGACGGCCTGGTGGACAAGCTCGACCGCACCATCATCAAGCACAAGGAAAAATCCCTCGAGCGCCGCCACGACGGCACGCCGCTCAAGCATCGCGGCGCGCGCTGACAGGCGTCCGCGGCGCGACCGCTTTCTCCCCGCCATGAGCCTGATCGCAAAGCTGCTCCCGCTGCAAGACGTGGTGCTCGACCTCGAGGTCGGCAGCAAGAAGCGCCTGTTCGAGCAGGTCGGCCTGCTGTTCGAGAACAACCACCAGATCGCGCGCAGTCAGGTGTTCGACAGCCTGTTCGCGCGGGAGAAGCTCGGGTCCACCGGCCTCGGCCGGGGCATCGCGATACCGCATGGCCGGGTGAAGGGCCTGAAGGAGGCGCTCGGGGCGCTGGTGCGCACGAAGCTGCCGATCGCCTTCGACGCCCCCGACGGCCAGCCGGTGGAGCTCATCTTCGTGCTGCTCGTGCCCGACCGCGCCACCGACGTGCACCTGCAGATCCTGTCCGAACTGGCGCAGATGTTCAGCGACAAGTCGTTCCGCGAGCGGATGCGGGGCGCCACCACCGCCGCCGAAATGCACCAGCTGATCACCAACTGGCAGGCCCATGGCGCAGGTCAGCATAGCCCGGTTGTTTGAGGACAACCGCGAGAAGCTGAAGCTCGAGTGGGTTGCCGGGCGCGCCGGCGGCGCCAAGACGTTGAACAGCGAGGCCACCAAGGACTCGTCGCTGGGGCTGATCGGCCATCTCAACTTCATCCATCCCAACCTGATCCAGGTCGTGGGAGCTTCCGAGATCACCTATCTCAACGGCCTCGACCGCGCGGCCTGCCGCACGCAGCTCGACCGCACGGCGAGCCGGGAGCTCGCCTGCTTCATCGTCGCCGGGGACGACCCGGCACCGCAGGCCCTGGTGGAAATCGCCGAAGCTCGGTCGGCGCCCCTCTTCCGGTCGCCGGTGGCGAGCGTCGAACTGATGTGGATGCTGAGGCCGTATCTTGCGCGTGCGCTCGCGGAGAGCACGACCACCCACGGGGTTTTCCTCGACGTGCTCGGCATGGGCGTCCTCATCACGGGAGACTCGGGCGTGGGCAAGAGCGAGCTCGGGCTGGAACTGATCAGCCGCGGCAGCGGGCTGATCGCCGATGACGTGGTCGAGTTCTACCGCATCGGCCCCGAGACGGTGGAAGGGCGCTGCCCGAGCCTGCTCAGGGACTTTCTCGAAGTGCGCGGCCTGGGCGTGCTCAACATCCGCACCGTTTTCGGCGAAGCGGCGCTGCGCCCGCGCAAGAACCTGAAGCTCATCGTTCACCTGGAGAAGCCCGCCAGCGCCGAGGGCGCGCCGCTCGAGCGGCTGCCGCTCAAGCCCGGCTCCGAGCCGGTCATGGGCGTGGACATCCGCAAGGTCACGATACCGGTGGCGGCCGGCCGCAATCTCGCGGTGCTCACCGAGGCGGCGGTGCGCAACTACGTCCTGCAGCTGCGCGGCTTCGACAGCACGCAGGAGTTCGTGAACCGCCAGTCCCAACAAATCAAGAAGCGTGACCCGTGACTGAAGAGTCGTGACTGATAAGGCGTGACTGATAGATCGTGACCAGACCTTCGAATCTGTTTCACCTGGATCGGTTGACCGGTCACGCTTCACCAGTCACGGGGTACTAGAGCCTATCTCAATAATAGGCGCGTGATGCGTTGTGGCCAGGACGGGATGGATGCGAGGCGCACGGCGCAGGCCATATGTCGATATGGTCAAGTCGGGCAACGACGCAGACGCCCGTCCTGGCCGCAACCCGCAGGGACGGGGCGATCTGGGCGCATTTTGTTGTCGGTAGCCCTTGCAATATCGACATATTGCTGCGGGCTATCCTCCTAAAACTGCATCCCACATCGCCGCCGTCGCACACGTGCCTATTATTGAGATAGGCTCTTACTGGCGCGACCGTCGCCCGCCGACGTTCCAATATCTGAACTGGGAGGAGTCATGA
>JBOIEM010000047.1:0-9886 GCA_050741115.1 Burkholderiales bacterium | reverse complement strand
GCGCCGGCGCGATCGACCGCGCCATCAGGTAGCGGTCGGGTGCCGAGGGATGGCGCATCGAGACGTGCCCGAAACCGTCCTCGACGCTCTGCGCGGCGAGGATCCGGCTCGCCGCGGCCAGGTCCCGCAGCAGCTCGGCCGTTACCGCTCCGCCCGATGCGGGCGCCTGAGACGCGCCCGAGGGATGAGGGCGCAGCGATGAGGAATGACCTGACATGGCTCTACCGCACTGCGGGAGGTCATCCTTCCGCCGTCTGCCTTCCTCCTTGCATTTCAGATGACGACCTTGGTCATCATGCCCTGCGGGAAGATCTCCTCGGGCTTGAAGTGGCGGTGCGCTATGCCCTGCTGCCAGGTGTAGAGCGCCATCTGCTCCCAGGTCGGGCGGTTCTCCTCGATGCCGTAGGGAAACGGGTCGCCGCCGAACATCTCGCGCATGTTGCGCGCGTAGGTGGGGAGCCACGCGAGCGGATAGCGCGACACCGCCGGATCGAGCAGGCGCTCGAGGCTGCGGCGCTTCGATTCGAGGAACGCGTTATAGAGATTGCGCGCGACCCACGGATGCTCGTCGAGAATCCGCCTCCTCATCGCGATGATGTGCATGATCGGCCACACCTTGGTGCGCTCGTAGTATTCCTCCTCCATCTCGTGATAGTTCGGAAACAGGCGCACCACGTCGGGATGGCCTTCGACGACGCACGTGGGCGGGCGCGCGATGATCGCGCAGTCGATCTCCCCCGCCGCGAGCATCTCGCTCAGCGACTTGTCGGCGACGCGCGTGAGCTTCAGTCCCTTGGGAAGGCTCAGCTCGACCTTCTCATCGCGGCCGGGCGCGTTCGCGCCGGCCTGGTACCAGTGCACGTCCGTCAGCTTCACGCCCATGTCGTTGTGCATCCAGCCGCGCATGTAGACGGCCGCCGAATGCGCCCATTCCGGCGAGCCGACTTTCTTTCCGATCAAATCCTTCACCGTCCTGATGTTGCTCTTCCGGTTCACGTAGAAGGAGCCGAAGCGGAACAGCCGCGAGCAGACGACGGGAAGCCCGATGACGTCGCTGTCCTCGCGCGTCACCTCCGCGGCGAACTTCGCGAACGAAAGCTCGGACACGTCGAACTCCCGGTTGGCCGTGAAGCGCGCGAAGCACTCGTGGTGGGCGAGGTTGAGCCAGTTGTGCTCGATGCCCTCGGCGTTCACGATTCCCAGCCGGAAGTCGCGGAAGTGATCGTAATCGGTAGTCGCGATGGAAAGCTTCAACTGCGCCATGTGCCCTCCCCGGGGGCGCTTCTTGCGGGATGTGAATGATAGCCGACTCTCAGCCCTTCAGGTGCTGCTTGAAGAAGGCGAGCGTGCGCGACCACGCCAGCTTGGCTGCGGCCTCATCATAGCGGGGCGTCGTGTCGTTGTGAAAGCCGTGCTGGGTGCCCGGGTACACGTGCATCTCGTAGCGCACGCCGTTCGACTTGAGCGCGCGCTCGAACGGGCGCCAGCCGGTGTTGATGCGGTCATCGTGCTCGGCGTAATGGATGAGGAGGGGCGCCTTGATCCTGGCGGTTTCCTCCGCGCTCGGCTGCGTTCCGTAGAACGGCACCGCGGCCGCGAGATCCGGAAGCCGCACCGCCAGCTGGTTGACGATGCCGCCGCCGAAGCAAAATCCCACGGCGCCGATCCTGCCCGAACAGTCGGGATGCGACTTGAGGAAATCGGCGCCCGCGGCGAGGTCCTCGGTGCGCTTCTTCGCGTCGAGCTTGGCGAACATTGCCCTGGCCTTGTCCTCGTCGCCGGGGTAGCCGCCAACCGCGGTGAGCGCGTCGGGCGCGAAGGCCACGTAGCCCTCCACCGCCAGGCGCCGCGCGACATCCTCGATGTAGGGGTTCAAGCCACGGTTCTCGTGTATGACCAGCACGCCCGGGAGCTTCGCCGCAGCCTTTGCCGGCCGCGCGAAGTACCCGCGCATCGTTCCGGACCCCTGCGGCGACGGATAAGTCAGGTATTCGGCCTTGATCCGCGCATCGTCTTTCGCCACCTCCTGGGCCCAGGCGAACTTCGGGCTGAGGGCTTCCAGCATCGCCCCGGCCGTGAAACCACCTATTGCGTACTTCGCGGCCCGGTCGAGGAAGTCACGGCGGCTCATCGCGCCGTGAACGTATCCGTCAAACAGGTCAAGAACTTCCTGGGGAAAATCGCTTGCCTTCCTACGCTCCATTGGAAACTCTCCCTCGGCAATTGAATCGGGGGCAGCCAGTCTAGCCGAAAAGCGGAAAAAGGGGAAAGCTCTCCTGGTCGAATCGTCCTCTCTTTGCCCTCGTCGTCTTGTATTACACTGGCTCGCACAGGGGATGGCAGTGGGATGCAGGAAGGATGAGCCATGATGGCGGTACTTGGCTTGCGGGGCCCGGGACGGCGCGGATCTCGACGTCGGGCGGCGAGACAACCGTAACGCACAAAGGCGGGCCTGCGCCGCAGATCGAAACGCGCGGCAACGAGATTTCAGTGAGCTTCTAGTCTTCGGAAAGGTGTTTTCCGCCTGCGGGGCCTACCAGTGACGCGGCGGCGTCTTGTGCAGGGTGATGTGCTTTTTCCGGACGCTGATATAGCCGCCCGCGGCGAGATCCTTCAGTATCCTGCTCACCATTTCGCGCGAGGCGCCGATCCGGTCCGCGACATCCTGATGCGTGAGCCGCTCCGTGATGACGAGCTTGCCACCCTCCTCTTCCGCGAGCTCGAGCAGCAGGCGCGCGACGCGCCCGTAGACGTCGAGCAGCGCCAGGTTTTTCACGCTTGCGGTGAGCGCCCGGGAGCGGCGGATGAGCTTCTCGATCAGCCGCACCGCGAAATCCGGCTGGCTGCGCAGGAATTCCCGCATCCTCGCCCGCGGGATCACCATGAACCGTGAGGGCTCCAGCGTCATCACCGATGCCGAGCGCGGGCCGCCGTCGAGCGCCATCTCCCCGAAGTACTCCCCCGGCCCCTGGGTGCCGAGCACGACTTCCTTCCCCGACTCATCGGCCACGAACACTTTCACGCGGCCGGACAGGATGACGTAGAGCGAATCGGTTTCATCGCCCTCGCTGACGATGATGGTGTGCCCGGGGAACGACCTGACAGCGCCTTGCCCCGAGAGCGCGCGGAGTTCCGCCTCGTCGAGTATGTCGGGGCGGCTCTGGCTCCCCATCGCGCTTCCCTCGGAACAGGGTTGACGAGTCCATTCTAGGTTGGCGGTATCCCCCCGTCCACTGGCCGGCCGCCGCCCCGGCCCCGGACTTGCGGCCTCCATCCGCGCGAAATGTGAAAACCTCACAAAACAATTGTGGACTGGACCGCAGAACGATTTTCCTCCCCGGCCGAGGATCTCCATGCGGCGACGGAGACCGTAGCCGCGTCACCTCAAAAGGAGGAAACCATGGAATCCAGTCAATGCAAGCTCGTCAAGCAGCCAAGTCCGGTTCGCTTCGCGCTGAACCAGGCGCTGGGGCTGGCTCTCGGTTGCGCCATCGCCGCAGCGGCGCACGGCCAGGCCGCCGAACGGATCCTCATAGACGGGTCCACCGGCGTCACGCCCCTGGTGGCCGCGCTTGCCAAGGCCTATGAGGAGCAGAACCCCGGCGTTGCCGTGGAGATCGGCAAGGGAATGGGGACCAAGGCGCGGATAAGCGCCCTCGCGGAAGGCAAGATCCATATCGCCATGGCGAGCCACGGACTCGTCGCCGACGAGCTCATTCGCACGGGGATGGCGGTGCACGAGATCGCCAAGGTTGCGGTCGTGTTCGGCGTGAACGCCTCCGTGCCCGTCACGGGTCTCGCCGAGAATCAGGTCTGCGATATCTATTCGCGCAAGATTCGCAACTGGCGGGAACTGGGCGGACCCGACCTGCCGGTTGCCCCCCGGACCAGGCCCGACAGCGAGGTCGATGCCGAGGTCGTGAGAGCGCGGGTCGGCTGCCTGGCCACGTTGCGGATGCCGGAAGAGGTGCGCGTGATGGCCAAGTCCGGCGACATGGCCAACGAGCTCGCCCGCACGGCAGGGGCCATCGGCATGACCACCACGACGGTAGCGGACCAGAGTGAGGGGCGGATCCAGCCGCTCTCGCTCAACGGCATCGCGCCTTCCGCGGAGAACGTCCGGAGCGGCGCCTACGGGCTCACGCGCGATTCGTTCCTCGTGACCAAGGCGGCACCCGATCCGGCCATCGCCCGCTTTCTCGAGTTCGTGCGCGGCCCCGAGGGCAGGCGCGTGATCATCACGAACGGCGCCGTGCCGCCGGATTGACCGGCGGGCTCAAAGGCAGCCCCTGTTGCGTTTTCCCCGGCAATGAGGCATGTACTGGGCACGTGCACTCTGAGCCGGGGGTGGAGCCGTGGCGGACACCGGGCAGGATCGTGAGCTCCTCGCCATCATGGTGGCGGACGTTGCGGGCTATAGCCGTCTCATGGCGGCCCGGGAACGGAGCACCGTGGAGACGCTCAAGTCGTACCGCGATTGCTTCCGCCGGCACATCGCCCGCTTCAAGGGCGAGGTCATCGATACCTCCGGCGACAGCGTCCTCGCGGCGTTCCACAGCGCCATCGCGGCCGTCGAATGTGCCGTGACCATCCAGGATGAACTCGCCCGCCGCAACGCGGAGGTTCCTCCCCACGGCGCCATGGAATTCCGGATCGGCCTCAATCTCGGCGAGGTGATCAGGGACGGCAGCACGATATACGGCGACGGCGTCAATGTCGCGGCCCGACTCGAGGGGCTTGCGGAAGGCGGCGGGATCATGGTTTCGGGCAGCGTGTTCGACCTGGTCCACGACAAGGTCGAGCACCTGTTCGTCTACGATGGGCGAAAGCGCGTCAAGAATATCGCCGATCCCGTCCTCGTTTACGCCGTCGTGCCCGGCCACGAGCGCGCTTCGTATCTGGGCCGGCAGCGCAGGCGCAGGCTGGCGTCGATCGGGGCATGCGCCGTGTCGGGCGCGGTCGCGCTCGCCTGGGTCTTGTATGCGCTCGCCCCATTGAGGAGCGCACCTTCCGATGAAATTCTCCCGGTTCGCATTTTCCGCGACTGCCCGAACTGCCCGGAGCTGGTGGAGATTCCCGCAGGCGATTACGAGCGCGGATCCCCATCGAGTGAAGCGGGGCACCAGGCGTCGGAAGGCCCGCTGACCCGCGTCCGGATCGGGCGCGGCTTCGCTCTCGGGCGCTACCCGGTGACCTTCGGCGAGTGGGACCAGTGCGTTCGCGAAGGCGCGTGCCGGCACACGCCCAACGATCGTGGCTGGGGACGGGGCACCGGGCCGGTGTTCTACGTGAGCTGGAAGGACACGCAGGAGTACCTTGCCTGGCTCAGCTCGAAATCCGGAAAGGTCTACCGCCTTCCTGCCGAGGCCGAGTGGGAGTACGCGGCGAGGGCCGGCACCCGAACCGCGTATCCATGGGGCGACGACGTGGGCCGGAAGATGGCGAACTGCAAAGGCTGCTTGGAGGCGCCGAGCGACAGGACCACGCCGGTGGGGTCGTTTCCGCCGAACCGCTTCAACCTGTTCGACCTGCACGGGAACGTCTGGCAATGGGTCGCCGACTGCTGGAACGCGTCCTACGCCGGGGCGCCCGCCGACGGCTCGCCGTGGCTCACGGGGGAATGCGATCGCGCGGTCGTTCGCGGCGGCGCGTGGGGGCTGGGGCCGGAAGACATCCGCTCCGCCCGGAGGGAGGGCGACAACAAGGAGCTGCGCAGCGGCCGGCGCGGCTTCCGCGTCGCCCGGGACCTGCCCTGACCCGCGTAACGGAAAGCATGAATTGACGTGGAATTGTCGAGCCAGGATTACGAAATCGCCGCGTTCTTCGCGCTGGTGCTGCTCTTCGAAGCCTGCGAGCGCGTCTGGCCGGCGAGGCCTATCAATCGCCACGCCGGCCTGAAGCTCGACTTGCTGTCGTTCGGATGCGCGCTGCTATTCAACCGCGTTGCGGCGAGCGCGTGGACTGCTCTCGGCCAATCGCTAGGCCCGCTGCCCCTGTTGCACTGGCTGGACGCGCTCCAGGAGCTGCCGAGCGCAGCGAAGCTCGTGGCCGCCTTCGTGATCGTCGACTTCGTCCTCTACTGGATGCACCGCGCGCAGCATCGCAATGATTGTCTCTGGCGCACGCATGCCTGGCATCACTCGATCGAGCAGCTCTACTGGTTTTCGGGATTCCGGACAAGCTTCCTGCACTCGTTTCTCTACAACATCCCGCAAGTCCTCGTGCCGGTCATGATTTTCAAGCTAACCCCAGCCGAAGCGGGTATCGGCTACGCCATCGGCCTGGTGTTCCAGTTCTGGATGCACTCGAATCTGAAGGTCAACGTTGGACCGTTCGAGTGGCTGCTGGTGACACCGGACTATCATCGCCTTCACCATTCGGCGACGGACTGGAGCGGGCGCAATCTCGGGGTCGTGTTGCGGATCTGGGACGGGATGTTCGGCACCTACGTGGACCCTGCCATGGCCACGGGCGTTTATCCGCTGGGTCTCGTGCCGCCCGCGGAGCGGAATGCCTTTCCGCGCATGCTCATCGGAGTGTGAGAACCCGGTTTCGCCTCACTGCGCCTTCACCGTGCCGATGATGTCCGTCCGCACGGAGTAGCCTTCGATCTCCGCGTATGCGGACCCCTATTACTTTCCTCGCTTCATCATTGCCGCCAATTCTTTCGCGCGCACTCCAACCTGTCTTGCCCATCGACTATCAAGCATCTCGCGCGCGGCTTTCTCCCAGTTCTTGGCCTTGATCGCAGCGATGGTCTTCTCGAATTGACGAAATTTCGGGAGCCCCAAGTTGAACACCATATCCAGGACTACAGCCTTCCGCACCGCGTTGAGGCTCGAGAACCACTGGAACGCGCGCTCTACCTCATTTCGGACCGTTGCGATATCGTTGTTGAGAAGCATCAGTGCCTCTGCGCGCGTGATCCCCACGTCATCGAGATTCCGTCCGACTCCTATCGTGAGCTTGTCGCGGGTGTCGCGGTAAGGCTTGAGCCGTAAGCCTTCATGCCGGATGAGCATCTCTTGGAGGCGAGTCACTGCGCCTTCACCGTGCCGATGATGTTCGTCCGCACGGGGTAGCCTTCGATCTCCGCGGGCAGCCGCGCCTGGGTTTCGGCGCGCGCGCGGTCCAATCCGATGACGATCACCTCGCGGCCGTCGGCATCCCGGCCGATCCCAACCGAGACCACTCCCGGAAGAGCTAGAAAGCGGGGGGCGTGTTTCGCCTTCACTTCCTGAATGGTCGGAGGCATCGATTTTTCCGCGGCGCAACCAGGCCACGATATCAGCAGCGCCAGGACCACCGCAACCGCGCGCCTCATAAGGTCAGGCTCAGCTCGGAAAACACGTGCTCGATGCGGTTGATGATCGTGCTGTTCTCGCTTCCTGCAAACAGCAGTCCGATCAGGCGGTTGTTCTGGTCGAGGACGGCCGAGCCGCTGTCGCCGCCCTGGCTCATGGGCCCGGCCAGCAGTTGATCGGAAAACTGCGCCAACTGGCCGGGACCGTATTGCACGTTGACGGTCACGTCCACTTGCATGACTTCGCCCGCCGTCAGGCCGGTCGTTCGCCCGCTCTTCTTGATCGACGCGCCCAGAGTGCCCGTTCCCAGTCCCGAAATCGCGCCGATTTCCAGGATCTCCCGTTTCACGAGCGTCGGGTCCAAGGGCCGGGCGATCGCCGCATCCACGCGATTCTCGGTGGCCTGGATCTTGACCGTGCGATAGCGCGTATTGCTGCCGATCAACTGGCAGCCGGCGTTCAGCACGGCGATGACGCCGCGCGCGAACTGGCATTCGCTGGGCGGCTCGAGAAACGTGATCGGGACGAAATCCTCCAGCGCCGCGATGTGATCGTCGGGAAACTTCCCGCCGTCAACCGGCCCCGGCTGGAGGATCGCGTCGCCCCGGAGCGCATCGTTGCTGTTGGCGAGAACGTGGTTGTTGGACAGGATGACGAGTTGCCCTCCCCTTCTCACCAGGCATCCGAGAGTGCCGGCCGTGATGTCACGATGTCCGATGCTGACCCCGCCCGGGGCCGGCCGGTGCCGCGCGGTGCGGGCCTGGAGCGCCCGGATGACGCCGGTCGCCACGACGTCGGTCGGGATGCCGTCGATAGTCGGAGGCACCTGGTCGCGGGGCGAGAGTTGATTGAGGGCAACTTTCTTCCTGACGGAACAAACGATGGACAACGCGCCGGTCTTCGATCCCCGCGTGACCTTGTATCCCACCCCGGTTGCAACGACATTCGCCTGGGGCAGTAGCCTGCTCCGATTACCGACCAGCGCCGCTCGTACCGAGTCGAGATCGTGTGCCATCGAGTCCTCCGCGTTGAGTAGTTCAGATTTCTTGGACCTCCATTTTGCACATGAAATGCAGTCGGCAAGAATATTTTCATTTTCATCCGTGCATTGTCGCCGGACGACGACAGCACATGAAAGGAACTCGCGTTGCAACGACGGGAGCGCGCTGCGCGTGCCGATGTGTAATCGCGCTCTCGCTCATGCAGGAAAAATCACTGCGCCACTTGCCGGTGGTGGATCCGGATGGCGAGCTCTCGGGGATGGCGGCGGAGCGCGATCTTCACATCGCCGCAACGGCGTAAGGCTTGGGGATCGAGGCTACTTCCGGAAGACCTCCGCGAAAAACTTCGCCGCCTCGGCCTTCGCCTGCCTGTCCGCCTCGGGATGGTAGGCAGCCGGCATCTTGACTCTTATTTCCTGCGGCCGCAGATCTCCGCGGCGAGGGTCCTGGCGTAGTCCCGGTGGTCAAAGCCGGGCACGTTGAAGGTCCCGGCCTCGTCCTGGAAGATGAACATGTGCTCGCCCTGCTCCTCGTACAGCGCATAGAGCTTTTTCGCGTTCATGCCGCGCTTGAACTCCTTGCGCAGGAACTGCTCGATCGCCTTCTGCGCCACGGCGACGGCTTCCGCAATGGTCGCGTACTCGCCGACGCGCCGTACCTCCGGCTCCGGCTCGAGATGCTTGATTACGCCTTCAACAAAGTAGGTCATGGAAAAACGGGGACGGAGCCCGGTTTCGCTAGACTTTGCATCCCAATCGCTCCGACGTCAATTGCAGCGATTACCGCTCCCGCCCGGCCTCGTGGGCGACTTTCTGCACCGGTGAGAGGAGATACTCGAGGACGCTGCGCGTGCCGAGGTGGATCTCGGCGTTGACCTGCATGCCGGGCACGAGGCGCAATTGCCGGCCCTGGCTCTCGAGGTGGCCGCTGCCCAGGCTGATCAACGCGCGGTAGGCTGCGTCCTGAACGGACTTGACGGTCGGGTTGCCTGACTCCGGTTTTTCCTGCGCATCGGCGCTCACCTGCCTCACCACGCCGTCCAGCATCCCGTATTTCTGGAACGGATAGGCAACCAGTTTGATGCGCGCCTTTTGCTCGGCCTGCACAAAGCCCGCGTCGATGTTGCCGACCCAGACCTCCGCGACGAGCGGCTCATCCTGCGGCACCAGCGTCAGCAGGATCGTGCCTGGCGCGACGACGGTGCCCGGCGTATGGGTCGCCAGATCTTTCACGATGCCCGCCTGCGGCGCCTTGAGCTCGAGCAGCGCGTGGCGATGCTCCTGCTTGTCCCATTCCTGCTGGAGCTTGTGATAGAGCGCTTCCACTTCCGCCCGCTCGTTCTGCAACTGCTGGCGGTAGTTGGAAGTAATCTGGGAAATCCGTTTCTCGGACTGCTCGATCAAAGCCTTGAGACTCGCGACGGCTTGCTGTTGCGCGCGCAACTCCTGCTGGCTTTCCATGTAGGTGCGCTGCCGGTCGAGCGCGAGCAGACGCCCCGCAAAGCCTTCTTTCGCGAGCCTGTCCCATGATTCAGCATGGTCCTTGTAGATCGGGACCGTCTGCTGAAGCTTGCCTTCGATC
>JBOIEM010000046.1:0-11242 GCA_050741115.1 Burkholderiales bacterium | reverse complement strand
CGGCGCACGTGACGCGCCTCAAGGTGGAAGTCACCCGCGTCGCGCCGAACCCGATGGAGCCGCGCGCCTACATCGCCTCCTACGATGCGCGCGCGGACAGCTACACGCTGCACGTCTGCTGCCAGGGCATTACCACGCTGCGCCGGCACCTCGCCGCCTATACCGGCGTGCCGGAGGAGAAGCTTCATTTCGAGGTGGGCGACGTCGGCGGCGGCTTCGGCCAGCGCACGCCCGCGTACCCCGAGCACGGGGCATTGATGCTCGCGGCGAGGCAGACCGGACGCCCGGTCAAATGGGTGTCGACGCGCTCCGAGGGCATCGCCTGCGACACCCACGGACGGGCCAACGTCATCAACGGCGCGCTCGCGCTCGACCGCGAGGGCCGTTTCATTGCGATGCGGCTCGACTGGGTGAACGACATGGGCGCGTACCTGTCGCCGGCCTCCATGGGCCACATCCGCAATACCACGACCTGCATGACCGGCGTCTACCGCATTCCCGCGCTCTACGCCACCTTCCGGGTCGCGCTGACCAATACCAACCCGGTGTCCTCGTATCGGGGCGCGGGACGTCCCGACATCTCTTACACCGTCGAGCGCCTGGTGAGCCAGGCGGCGGCCGAGCTGAAGATGGACGCCGCGGAACTGCGGCGGCGCAATTTCATTCCGCGCGACGCCTTCCCCTACAAGACTCCGACCGGCTCCACCTACGAGAACGCCGACCTGCCGGGGCTGTTCGAGAAGGCGTTGAAGCTCGCCGACTGGAAGGGCTACGCGAAGCGCCGGGCGCGAACGGAGAAGGCGGGGAAGCTGCGCGGCATCGGCATTGCCACGGTGATCGAGAACACCGGCGCCGGGCAGGCCGCGAAGGACGAAGTCGAGCTCGAGCTGGATGCCGCCGGCAACGTCACGGTCAATACGATGTCGAAGTCGCAGGGCCACGGGCACGAGACGACGTTCGCCACCATCGTGGCGGACGCGCTCGAGGTTCCGTTTGAGCGCGTGCGGATCGTACAGTGCGCACCGGACAAGCAGCACCGGCTGCAGGGCAACCATACGGGTGGCTCGCGCAGCACCGTCGGCGCGGGCAGCGTGTGCCACCTCGCGGCGCAGAAGCTGATCGAGCAGGGGCGGGCGCTCGCCGCCCTCGAGCTCGGGGTCGAGCCGTCGCAAGTGGAATACGCCGGCGGCGTATTCCATACTAGTGAGTCGAAACGGGAAATCAGCCTGGGCGACCTCGCGAAATCCGGCACCGTGCGCGTCACGGCGGAAGGCAAGTTCGGTTCGACCTTCCCCAACGGGTGCCACATCGCCGAGGTCGAGATCGATCCCGGCACCGGCGCGGCCGAGATTGCTTCCTACGCCGCGGTGGATGACCTCGGCACCGTGATCAATCACGCGATCGTCGAGGGGCAGCTCCACGGCGGCGTCGCGCAGGGGGCGGGGCAGGTGCTGGGCGAGAAAGTGGTTTACGATCAAGGCTCGGGGCAGCTCCTGACCGGCAGCTTCATGGATTACTACATGCCGCGCGCCGGACTGGTGCCTCCTATCCGGGGGGCGGAGCATGCGACGCCGAGTACGGTGAGCCCGCTCGGCGTCAAGGGCGTAGGCGAATCGGGCTGCACCGGGTCGCTGCCCGCGATCGCCAACGCGGTCTTGGACGCGCTCGCACCGCTCGGAGTCGGGCACCTCGACATGCCGCTGACTTCGGCAAAAATCTGGCACGCCATGCAGGACGCTAGAAAGGGGAGGAGTTGATGTACGCACTGAATTACGTCAAGGCAAGATCGGTCAAGGAAGCGGCCGCGTTTCTCGCGAAGAACCCGGAGGCGAAGCTGCTTGCCGGCGGCATGACGCTGATCCCGACGATGAAGCAGCGGCTCGCCCGGCCCACGCACGTCGTGGACATCGCGGGCCTGCCCGAGTTGCGCGGCATCGCAGCGAAGGGCGGCAAGCTCGTCATCGGCGCGGGCACGCGCCACCACGACGTCGCGACCTCGGCGGTCGTGAGGAAGGCACTCCCCGCACTGGCGGGACTGGCCGCCGAGATCGGAGATCCGCAGGTGCGCAACCGCGGCACGATCGGCGGCTCGCTGGCAAACAACGACCCCGCCGCGGACTATCCCGCCGCGGTGCTCGGCCTGGGCGCTATCGTCGTCACCACGCAGCGCTCGATTGGCGCGGACGACTACTTCCAGGGACTGTTTGCGACCGCGCTCGACGGCGGGGAAGTCATCGTGCGCGTCGAGTTCCCGCTGCCGAAGCGCGCGGCCTATTCCAAGTTCCACCATCCTGCGTCTGGCTACGCGATGGCGGGCGTATTCATCGCGCAGACGGCGGGCGGCGTGCGCGTGGCGGTCACGGGCGCGGGCCCTGGCGTGTTCCGCTGGACGGCCGCCGAAGCCGCGCTCGCGAAGGCCTTCACGCCCGCCGCGCTCGAGGGCGTCAAGCTCGACGCCAGCGGGTTGAACAGCGACATCCACGCCGACCGCGAGTACCGCGCCAACCTGGTGCGGGTGATGGCGAAACGGGCGCTTGCGAAGCTCGTCGGCAAGAAATAGCCATCGATCCGGACACGGACACAACTCGAGTAACGAGTCACGAGGAACGAGTCACTTCTTTTTGGAAAGAACCATGGCCAAAGTCACCATCAAGGTCAACGGCAAGAACCAGACGCGCACGGTCGAGGACCGCATGCTGCTCGTGGATTTCCTGCGCGACGAGCTGCGGCTCACCGGCACGCACGTCGGCTGCGATACCAGCCAGTGCGGCTGCTGCACCGTGCACATCGACGGGCGGGCCGTGAAGTCCTGCACCCTGCTCGCGGCGCAGGCGAACGGCGCGAACATCGTGACGATCGAGGGCATGGCGAAAGGAAAAACGCTGCACCCGATTCAGCGCGCATTCTCGGAGTGCCACGGTCTGCAATGCGGCTTCTGCACCCCGGGCATGATCATGGCGACGGCGGGGCTGCTGAAGGACAACCCCAACCCGACGGACGAGGAGATCTACAAGGGGCTCGAGGGCAATCTCTGCCGCTGCACCGGCTACATCAACATCGTCAAGGCCGTGAAGATGAGCGCGAAGCTCCTCCGCGGCAAGAAGCACTAGTCCGCGAGCTCGAAGATCGCGTCCACGACCACCGGGACGTTTCCGCGCAGCGCGGCGACGCCCAGTGCCGAGCGGGCGTGCCTGCCGGAATCGCCGAGCGCCTGCACCATCAGGTCGGAGGCCCCGTCGAGGACCTTCGGCTGCTCGTAGAAGCCGGGAGCCGAGCTGACGTAGCCGCAGATCCGCACGCAGCCCTTCACGCGCGACCAGTCCCCGCCGACCGCCGCCTTCACCTGCGCCAGGATGTTGAGCCCGCAGAGGCGGGCGGCCGCCTGCGCGGCTTCGACCGTGACCTCCGCTCCGACGCGTCCCGTGCACGCATACTGGCCGTCGCGCACCGGCGCCTGCCCGGCGATGAAGACGAGCCCCTTCGCCACCGCGAAGGGCACGTAGTTCGCCGCCGGCGCGGGCGCTTGCGGCAGCTTCAGGCCCAGCCCGGCCAGCCGGCCCTCGACGTCGAGGCTCATGGTCTCAGACGTCCTCGTCCGGGGGGCGGAAGCGTGCCGCGCTGTATTCCACCGTCAGCGCCGCCAGCGCGAGCACGAGGATCGCGCCGGTAACGGTGAGGATTTGCTCGTTCCCCAGATCCTTGACGTCGATCGTGAGCATGCGCGTCAGCGCCGTGATCGCGACGTAGATCAGGAAGCGCACCGGCAGGCGATGAGTCTTGAAGTAGATCCCCACCATCGCTCCGATCTCGAGGTAGATGAAGAGCAGCAGGATGTCGTGCAGCCTGGCGTAGCCCTGTTGCATCGTCTCGACGTAGAAAAAAGCGGCGGACCAGACCACCGTGCCGCCGATCACGAACAGCGCGAGCAGGTGGAACGCCTTCACCAGCGTCCCGCCGAAGCCCTCGATTCTCTCGATCATGGTCGCTCCTCCCCGCTACGCAGTAGCTTGTCCTCGAACCAGTTCCACATCTCCGCCACCACCAGCGCGAGATAGTCGCGCTGGCAGTGCTGCGCGCCGCCTTCCTCGGCGGTGAAGACCCGGCAGGTCTTGTCCTTCGAGCCGCAGGCGTCGAACTGCTTCTGCGCGTCCGCGAGCGGGATCTGCTCGTCGTCCGCCCCGTGCACGAGCAGGAACGGGCAGCGCATCTTCTGCATCACGCCGTCGAGCTTGAAGGGCTCGAGCTTCCTCAGAGCATCGTCGATGGAGCTTGCGCCCAGGATCCACTCGATGTGGTGGCCCGGCACCGAGAGCGCGGTCTTGAACGAGGCCGCGACGCGCTTCTTCCAGGTGTCGTGGTAATCCCACTGCGCGCCCCAGGCGATGCAGGCGGCGAAGCGCGGCTCCATCGCCGCGCATCGCGGCGCATAGTAGCCGCCGAGGCTGATCGCGACGATGCCGATTCTCTTCGGGTCCACGTCGGCGCGCTTCTCGAGCCAGTTGACGCAGGCGGATCCGGCGACCTCGTAGTCGTGGCGCAGGACGTAGTTGCGGAAGCGGATGGCTTCCCCGGTGCCGGGGCCGTCCATCACCAGGCACGAGATGCCGCGCTTGACGAGATCGGGCACACCGCGCACGAACTGGATCTCCTTGGTGACGTCGAGACCGTCGAAGAAAACCACGCAAGGGGTACGATTGCCCTTCGCGTTCTGCGCGTGCACGAAGTAGCCGGGCAGGCTCCCTTTCTCGTAGGGGACTTCCACGATCTCGATCCCGAGGTCGGTCGCCGCGACGTGGCGGTGGAAGCACTCGACCCCCTTGCGATAGGCGTCGAGCCCGGTGCGGTCCTTGGGCGTGCGGAAGCGCTCGGCCATGTGGTAGTAGTTGCAGGCGCGCAGATAGGCGTGCGCCGCGGAATGGCGATGGCCGCCCTTGTCCCACTTCTCCGCGTAGGCGCGCACGCCATCGGCGACCGTTACGCAGGCCCTGAACCAGGCCTCGTCGTCGTCCGGCGCCTTGTCCTTCAGCATGCGGCCGATCTTGTGCAGCTCGCCGATCTCCGCCCCCCCGTACGCGATCGACCCGATCATGTTGATGAACGCCGCCGACCAGCGATAGTTGCCGGGAAAGTACACGAAGTACGCCGGCTCTTTTCTCATTCGGGCTGAATCCCCGCTGCTTTCGCCACCTTCGCCCATTTCACGGTCTCTTCCCGGATGAAGGCCGCGTACTCGGCCGGGCCGTCTCCCGCCACCTCGTAGCCGGCGGCTTCCATCTGCTTGCGGGTGTCCGGGTTGGTGAGCGGCTTCGAGAGCACGGCGTGGATCCGGTCCACGACCGCCCTCGGCGTGCCGGCGGTCGCGAGAATGCCGTTCCAGTTGTAGCTCGAGAAGCCCTTCACGCCGGCCTCTTGCGCCGTCGGCGTCTCCGGCAGCAGGGGCGAGCGTACGAGTGCCGTGACGGCCAGACAGCGCAGCTTGCCTGCGCGCACGTGGGGCGCGGCCTGGAAGATCTGGATCTGGGCAAAATCAATGTTGCCCGCGATGAGATCGGTCGTATAGAGCGCAGCGCCCTTGTAGGGCACGTGGGTCATCTTGATGCCGGCGAGCGTCGAGAAATTCTCAATGGCAAGATGGCCGACGGTGCCCACGCCCGGTGTCGCGTAGTTGATCTTTCCGGGGTTCACCTTGGCGACCGCGATGAACGCCTTGAGATTGCCGGCCGGAACGGTCGGATGCACGCACATGCAGCTTGCGCTGCGGGCAATCAGCGTGATCGGCGCGAAATCCCGGATCGGGTCGTAACCGAGCTGCTTGCGGACGGCAGGCGCGATGGTAAGCGGGCCGGGGTTGCCGCCGAGGAGCGTATAGCCGTCAGCAGCGGCCCTGGCCGCGGCCTCGGTGCCGATGACACCTGCAGCGCCGGCCCGGTTCTCCACGACCACGGGCTGGCCCAGGGCCGTATACAGCTGCTGCGCGGCCCAGCGCGAATGCGTGTCGGTGGGACCGCCTGGCGGGAACGGAACGATCAGCCGTACCGGTTTGGAAGGATAAACCTGGGAATACGCGGCGGCGCAAGCGAGCACCGCGCACAAGGCGAACAGGAAACTGGCGGCGCGCTTCATGGTATCCCCTCCCGTCGTGGCTGCGCCCGGATGTCTCACCCGATGGTAGCGCAGCGCGGGTGCGGCCTCAATGCGGTAAACTCGGCACTCCCCGCTTCAACCACGACAGCCGATCCCGACAAGGAGCCACATGCCCGCAAAGAGCAGGAGAGCGGCGGCCCGCGCCACAGCGGGCCGGGCCGCGCCGTCCACCACGCGGAATTACGGGGACATCCTGTATGAAGTGAAAGACCAGGTCGCGTGGCTCACCATCAACCGCCCGCGCGTGCTGAACGCGTTCCGCGAGCAGACCCTCGACCAGATGATCGACGCCCTGAAGTCCACGCGCGAGGATCCCTCGATCGTGTGCGCGGTGGTGACCGGCGCGGGCGAGAAGGCCTTCTCCGCGGGCGGGGACTTCTTCGCCATGAAGCGGCTGAACTTCACCAATGCCTACATGTGGAACGACCGCATGCTCGGGCTCGCGATGACGATCCGGGGGCTCCCGATCCCGGTGATCGCGATGGTGAACGGCTGGTGCATGGGCGGCGGACACGAGCTCGCGCTGTGGTGCGACCTCGTGATCGCCTCCCAGAACGCGGTGCTCGGGCAAACCGGGGCAAAAGTCGGCGCCTGCCCCACGGTCGGCGCGACCCAGTACATCCCGCGCCTGATCGGCGAGCGGCTCGCGCGCGAGATGATCTTCTGCGCGCGCCGGTTCACGGCGAAGGAGGCGGTCGAGGTCGGGCTCATCAACAAGTGCGTCCCGCAGAAAGATCTGCTCAGGGAAACGCTCAAGTGGTGCGAGACCATGAAGGGCCACAGCGCTTTGACGCTGCGCATGACCAAGCGCTCGCTCAATTTCGAGTCGGACAACCTCTACGCCTCGTGGCAGCACGGCATGGAGCTGCTCGCGCACGTGTGGGGTTCCGAGGAGGCGAAGGAGGGCATGGACGCGTTCATCGAGGGGCGTTCGCCCGACTTCCAGAAGTTCCGGCTGCGCGACAAGCGCGAGCTGGAAGACTACCTGCGGGGCCTGGAGGAAAATCTCAACGAGCCGCCTGCTCTCCGCAAGAAAGCTTGATGAATGACGGGTGATAGGTGATGAGCCCTGAGAAGATGAGCGGTGCGCTCGAGGGACTGCGTGTCCTTGACCTGACGCGCATCCTCGCGGGGCCGCTGTGCACGCAGATGCTCGGAGACATGGGCGCCGACGTGATCAAGGTCGAGCCGCCCGGAGCGGGCGACGACACGCGCACCTGGGGCCCTCCCTTCACCGGCGGCGAATCCGCCTACTTTCTCGGCGTCAACCGCAACAAGCGCTCGCTCACGCTCAACATGGGGGTGAAGGCGGGCCAGGACATTCTCGCGCAGCTGGTGAAGAAGGCGGACGTGGTGGTGGAGAACTTCAAGCTCGGCACGCTGGAGAAGTGGGGCATCACGAACGAGTGGCTGGAGCGACACGCGCCGCGCGTCGTCCGCTGCTCGATCACCGGCTACGGCTCGAGCGGGCCGGACGCGGCGCTGCCGGGCTACGACTTCATCCTGCAGGCCGAGTCGGGGCTGATGAGCATCTGCGGCGAGCCGGACGGCATGCCGACGAAATACGGAGTCGCCATCGTGGATGTCGTGACCGGCCTCTATGCCTGCAACGCGATCCTTGCCGCGCTCGCCGCGCGCAGCCGCACCGGCCGCGGCCAGCACGTCGAGTTGTGCCTCTACGATTCGGGCATCGCCATGCTGATCAACGTCGCGTCGAACTACCTGGTTTCGGGCAGGGATGCGCGCCGCTACGGCAACGGGCATCCCAGCATCGTTCCCTACACGACCTACCCGACCGCCGACGGCCTGATCGCGGTGGCGGTGGGCAACGACGGGCAGTTCGCGCGGTTCGCGGAGGCCGTCGGGCACGCCGAATGGGGGCGCGATTCCCGCTTCGCGAAGAACCCGGAGCGGGTGACGAACCGCGAGACGCTCGACGCCCTGATCGCGCAGGCGTTGACGGGCGAGCCGTCCGCCGCCTGGATCGGGAAGCTGCGCGCGGCGGGCGTGCCGTGCGGCCCGATCAACACGGTCGCGGAAGCGCTCAACGACCCGCACACGCTGGCGCGCGGAATGGTGCGCACGGTCAAGCACCCGACTGCAGGCGATCTCAGGATGGTCGGCATCCCGTTTCGCTTCAGCGGCACGCCGGAAGCGATCCGGCGGGCGCCGCCGCTGCTCGGGCAGCACACCGAGGAGGTGCTTGGCGCGGAGCTGGGCCTGTCCGCGGAGCGCATCGCGCAGCTCCGCGCCGAAAGAGTTGTCTAGTGTTTAGGGGGTCGCGATGATCACCGGACTGTCCCACGTATCGATCGCCGTGCCGAACCTGGAGGCGGCGGCGAAGCGGCTCAGAGAGGTTTACGGACTCGAGGTCGGAGCCGCAAGGGTGAACGAGGAGCAGGGCGTGCGGCTCGCGTATGTCGAGCTCCCGAACGCGCGCATCGAGCTGATGGAGCCTTCACGCCCGGATTCGCCGATCTCGAAGTTCCTCGAGAAGAACGCCGCCGGCGGCATCCATCACTTCTGCCTCAATGTAAACGACGTCGCGGCGGCCAGCACGGGGCTCGCCCGGAAAGGGATCCGCATTCTCGGCGAGGGCAAGGAGAGCCGCAGCGTCCACGGGGATCGCATCGCCTTCGTGCATCCGAAGGACTTCCTGGGGGCGCTCCTCGAGCTTGAAGAAAAGCCGGACAGATCAATGCGTATGCCGTGACCTCGGAACTGCGCCTCGCCGAAACGCCGGGTTTCCCCACGATGGCGGAGGCCGGCTTCCCGGGTATCGGCAGCCTCAACTGGAACGGCATCATTCGGGAAAACAAGCTCAAGATCGATTGAGCAGTAGCCGGGATTCAGGTGGCGCGCTGCGGCGCCGGCCGCGCGCACGGAAAATCGTCGGCGCGCTCCCTGAACGGCAGCGCGAGCATGGGCCAGAGACGGGCGCAGACGGCGGGATCGCGCGTGTCGCGGACGCCGATCGTGATCGCGTCGTGGCCGGCCTGCGGCGCCGCCCGGTAGGTGCCGAACAGGCGGTCCCACCACGACAGGAAGAAGCCGAAGTTGCTGTTGATCTCCTCGGGCACGATCGAGTGATGCACGCGGTGCATGTCGGGCGTCACGATGAGCCAGCGCACAACGCGGTCCACGCCCCCGGGCATGCGAACGTTGCCATGGTTGAACAGGGAGCCGAGGTTGAGCGCGAGCTCGAACGCAAGGACCGCCGCGGCCGGCGCGCCCAGGGCGGCGACGGCGGCGAGCTTGATCAGGGCCGACAGCAGGATCTCGACCGGATGGAAGCGCAGACCCGTGGTGACGTCGAAGTCGAGATCGACGTGGTGCATGCGGTGCAGGCGCGCGAGGAGCGGCACGCGGTGGAAGGCGACGTGTTGGACCCAGATCACGAGGTCGAGGGCGAGGAACGAAAGCGCGAACGCGAGCGGCGCCGGCACGGCGAGCGCGTTGAAAAGGCCCCAGTGGCGCTCGCCCGCCGCGAGCGCCATGCCCACGGTAGCGGCCGGGAACAGCACGCGCAGCAGCGCCGCGTTGAGCAGCGTAACGCCGAGGTTTGCCAGCCAGCGCCGGCCCTTCGACAGGGTTAGCGCGCGGCGCGGTGCCGCGACTTCCCACGCCGCCATCAGCGCAAACACGGCGACGAACGCGGCGATGCGTATCGCGCCTTCGTAATCGACGAGGTAGGAACCGATGTCCATGTTGCGGCCAGGACGGTTAGTATGACAGGTGCGCGCGGCCGAGGGTTCACCGGACCGCGTGGCGTGCGGCGGATCGAATATCGGGATGAGGAATTCGTGGCGGACACCCATACGGTAATGCGGGTACCGGCGCCCCGGCTCGAGGCCTTCATCGCGCGCGCGTTCGAGGCGGTCGGCATCGCGGCCGGGGAGGCGAATAGCATCGCCGTGCTCATGACGCGCGCCGATCTGCAGGGCTCGGAGGGCCACGGCGTCTTCCGCCTGCCCCAGTACATCCGCCGCATCCGGGGCGGGGCGGTCAACGTGAAGCCCAGGATCCGCGTCGAGCGCGAGGCGGCCGGCATGGCGCTCGTAGACGGCGACAACGGGATGGGGCACCTCGTGATGCGCTTCGCCGCGGAGACGGCGATCGAGAAGGCGCGGAGCGCCGGCGTCGCCTGGGTCGGTGTGAATTGGAGCAACCACGCGGGACCGGCCTCGCTCTATGCCGCGATGCCCCCCGAGCACGACATGATCGGGCTCTACCTCGCGGTGGGAAACGCCAACCATCTGCCGCCATGGGGCGGGCTCGATCTGCTGCTTTCGACCAACCCGATCTCGGTCGCCGTCCCGGCCGGCGCGGAACCCCCGATCGTGCTCGACATGGCGACCACGGTCGCCGCCTACGGCAAAGTCAAGACCAAGGCGCAGCGCGGGGAGGCGATGCCGGAGGGCTGGATGATGGACCGCCAGGGCCGCCCGCTCACCGACCCGAAGCGCGCGAACGAGGGCTTCCTGCTTCCCATCGGCGGCTACAAGGGCTACGGCCTCGCGCTCGTCTTCGGCCTGCTCGCGGGGACGCTGAACGGCGCGGCGATGGGCAAGGACGTGGTGGACTTCAACGCCGACGACGCGACCCCCACCAATACCGGGCACGCCATCGTCGCGATCAACGTGGCCGCCTTCCAGCCGGTCGCGGAATTCAAGAGGAGCGTGGACGTGCTGATCCGCGACCTGCGCGATTCGCAGCGCCTGCCGGGGGTGGACCGCATCCGCCTGCCGGGGGAGGGCAGCCACGCGACGCGAGCCGAGCGGATGAAGAACGGCATCCCGCTGCCCGCGCCGCTTGCCGCGAGCCTTGACCAGCTCGCCGGCGAGCTGAAGATCGCCGGGCTCTAGCCCATGCCGGAGGCTGCCGATACCGCTTCCGCCGCCGCTCGCTCGCGCGGCGGTGGGGGGTTCGCCGCCGCCGCCGCGGGGTTTTGCGCCGCGGCGGTGCTGGCGCTGTACTGGCCGGCGCTGGGCTTTGAGTTCATCTGGGACGACCGGAGTTACCTGATCCATTCTCCGGCCCTGCGCGATCCGTCGCAGTGGAGGGATGCGCTCTTCCGGCCGAGCACCGGTGAAGCGGT
>JBOIEM010000045.1:0-8201 GCA_050741115.1 Burkholderiales bacterium | reverse complement strand
TCGTCATCGATGACGGAAGTCACGTCAACTCCCACCAGATAGAAACGTTTCGGATCCTGTGGCCGTTTGTGAGTGACTCCGGCACCTATATCATTGAGGACGTGCAAACGTCATACTGGCCGGCATTTGGAGGGGGACACGTCGAGTCCCGGGAGTACGCGAATTCGTGCATGGGCCATTTCAAGAAAATGGTGGACAGCGTGAATCTTCCGGAATTCCTGGCACCGGCGGGGGCCGAGCTGCCCCTTGATCCGGCGATAGGTCGCATCGCGTTTTACCACAACCTCATTGTCGTTACGAAGGACACATCGGCGCGGAGATCAAACGTGCGACTCGACGACGAGAGGGTGCGCAGAATGCTGATGAGCCGCAGGGACCCTTGATTCCCCTGGTTTAGGATGACGAAGAACTAGGACCGCCCCGTGGGATTTTTGCACTGGTTTGATACCAGGGAAGTTGACGAGCTGGTGAGTTCGATCGCCGCGGAGCTCGTCAAGCGAGCGCCGCCCTCATCGCTCGAAGCTCATACGAAGAAGGCCGCTGATCGCCTGAGAAACACGCACGATGCCATTTTCTCGCGCGCCGGAAAGTTTGCGCGCACCCACAAGCTCAATATCTACACGAAAGCGCGGCTCGGCAACCAGTTCCGGTGGGCGCTGAGGGAGGCAGGCTACCCCCGGGAATTCGTCGAAGCCTGGACTTACGAGATCGTTCTTCTGATCACGCTGAACTCCAGCGCCGCCAAGGGGCGGAAAGCCTGACGGCCTCCGTGCTCGGGCGGGTTGCGGGTGGATGAGGAACCGGGGTCTCGCGGTGGCGCTGCGAAAATTGCTGGACTGGTTAGTGCAGCGCGAGCGCGTCCTTTCGGGGCGCCCCGGCGTCGCGGCGGACGCGAAGGAGGCCGCCGAGCGATTGATCGCCCAGGGAAATCGCGCCGAGACGGAAGGGAGGGTGGGCGAGGCGTGCGAACTGTATCGCCGGGCGGTGGCGGCCGCTCCCGGCTACGGCAAGGCGCATCTCAATCTGGGGATCGCGCTACAGGCACTGGGCAAGGAGGACGCCGCCGTCGCGGCCTACGAGGCCGCCCTTGCGATCGATGCCACCGACGCCTACGCCAACTACAATCTGGGCCGGTTGCTCTATCCGCGCGGCGCTCTGGCGCGGGCGGAGCGGCTGCTGCACAACGCGCTCGAGCGCAAGCCCGATTTTCCCGAGGCGCACGTCGTTCTCTCCAATATCTACGATTCCCGGGGAAACCTGGCCGCCGCCACCACGGCGCTCGAGGAGGCGCTGCGCTGGCGGCCGGACTATGCGGGTGCCCTACGTAACTACGCGATCCTGCTCGGCAAGCTCGCCCGTTGGGCCGAGGCCGAAGCCGCGCTGCGGCGCGCAGTCGTCTCGGACTCGGCGGACGCGGACTCCTATTTCTTTCTCGGGAACACGCTCGTGCACCAGGACAGATCAGACGAGGCGCTGGGCTGTTACCGCAAAGCGATCGAGTTGCGGCCCGAATTCGCCGAGGCCTGGTGCAACCTGGGAAACGTCTTGATGGATCAGGGCGTGCGAGACGACGCGACGCACTACCTGACCAGGGCGCTGGAGATTCGGGCCGACTTTGCCGATGCACTGGTCGGCCTGGGAAACGTGCATGCCAGCACGAGCCGGCTGGGCGAGGCGGCGGATTGCTTCCGGAAGGCGCTCGCGCTCGATCCGGGGAATCCCGACGCTCACGTCAATCTCGGCCACGTGCTCAAGGACCAGGGCGAAGCGCGGGAGGCGTTTGAATGCTACCGCGCAGCGCTCGCCTTCAAGCCGGAATTTGCCCAGGCGCGCTGGTCCCTTGCGATGTGCCGCATTCCGGTGGTGCGGGAGGCAGGCGACGACCTCAACCGGATCCGCGCCGAGTTCTCCGCGGAACTGGACCGACTGGACCAGTGGTTCGACGCGAGCCGCTCTGCGGAAGGTCATCGTGCGGTAGGAGTGCAACAGCCATTCTGGCTGGCGTACCAGGAGGATGACAACCGGGACCTGCTTCAGCGCTACGGGCGGCTTTGCGCCAGGTTGATGGGGCGCTGGCAGGATCAGGCGGGAATACGGCCGGGAGAACGGCGCGGCTCGGGCGCGATTCGCGTCGGGATCGTCTCCCAGCACTTTCGCGAGCATCCCGTGTGGAGCGCGATCGTGAAGGGCTGGTTTCACCGGCTCGACCGCGAGCGCTTCGAGCTGGCGGCGTTCTGCCTCGGCGCCGATGAGGACGCGGAAACGCTCTACGCCAAGTCGCGTGCAACGCACTTCAAGCAGGGAGCGGGAGGATTGCGGCGGTGGGTCGAGGCGATCGTCGAGGCGCGACCGGATGTGTTGATCTACCCGGAAATCGGCATGGATCCGATGACCGTGAAGCTGGCGAGCCTGCGCTTGGCGCCGGTGCAGGCGGTGGCCTGGGGACATCCGGAGACGAGTGGGCTACCGACGATGGACTATTATCTGTCCGGCGAGACCCTCGAGCCCGCGGACGCGCAGGCCCATTACTCCGAACGGCTCAGGCCGTTACCGCACCTGGGCTGTTTCGTTCAGCCTGCCGGGATTGAGGCCGTGGCTCCCGATTTCGGCTCGTGGGGCGGTGACGGGCACGCCCCGCTCCTGCTCTGTCCCGGCACCCCCTTCAAGTACGCGCCGGAGCACGATTGGATCTTCCCGGAGATTGCCCGGCAAGTAGGACGGTGCCGGATCGTGTTCTTTACGCATCGGCTGGGCGCGCTGTCCGAGAAGCTGCGCCGGCGGCTGGAAGCCGAGTTTGGCCGAAGCGGACTTGAATTCGGGAGATTCGTGAGCTTCATTCCTTGGCAGGACCGGTCCGGGTTCTTCGGCCTGCTGCAGCGCGCCGACGTGTACCTCGACACCATCGGTTTCTCCGGTTTCAACACCGCCATGCAGGCGGTGGAATGCGGCCTGCCGGTCGTGACCCGGGAGGGCCGGTTTCTGCGCGGCCGGCTGGCGAGCGGCATCCTCAAACGCCTGGGGTTGCCGGAACTGGTCGCGCAGTCGGACCAGGACTATATCGCGCTGGCGGTCCGGCTGGCTCGGGACACCGACTATCGCGAGCACCTCCGAAACCGCGTCGCGGAATCGCGCCACCTGCTGTTTGAGGATATCGAACCGATACGGGCGCTGGAAAATTTTCTCCTCCAGGTAACCGGGCGACGCTAAGCGAATGCCGGTGCGAGCGAATGCGCACGCCGACGCGATAGCGGCTAATCGTTCGCCGGATCCAGGTTCTGGAGCGCGGACCACCGGACTGACAATTTTTGTCACAAGATGACGGGGGACGCTCGCGCTGCCTCGAGATTGGCGGGAACAGGCGTGCAAAATACCCCGACCCTGAACCACGCGCGGCACGATTTCACGCTGAAGCGGGCGAAATGCTCGTGGCACAATCCTTGCTCAAGTTGAGGGCGGGCAATGAAAATTGCTTGTTTTTTTAGAGGGTTAACCAGGAAAGGAGCAACCAAATGCGTTACCTTCAGAAGGGCTTTACGCTGATCGAACTGATGATCGTGGTCGCGATCATCGGCATTCTGGCAGCGGTTGCGTTGCCGGCGTACCAGGACTACACCGTCCGGGCGAAGATGTCCGAGGTGATCCTGGCGATGAGCGCATGTCGCACGACCATCACCGAGGTGTACCAAACTGGGGGCACGCCACCCCTTCCGAACGAATGGGGCTGCGGCGAGTCGGGCGGTGGCGGCACTCCGATTGTCACGAAGTACGTGGCGAGCCTGAACACCAGTGGAAACGGCGTGATCACGGCGACGATCCAGAACATCAACACCGATGTCAATACCAAGACCGTGTCGCTGATTCCGCTGGCCAATGGAACGACCCCGGCGACTGCGGGTCCTCCTAGCGCTCCCGCCAACATGGGCTCTGGCCTGTTCGGCTGGGTTTGCGGCAGCACGCCGGGAACCGACGTAGACAAGAAGTTCCTGCCGGGCTCTTGCCGCGGCGTGTAATCGGACCGTCAAGGTCTGGAAAGAGGTACCCTTCCGGGTACCTCTTTTTTTTCGCTGACTTCAATGCGTGCTTTCGAGAGTTTCCTGGCGCGATATCCGGCGCTGGCGGGCATCGGCCTCATCGCCGG
Source organism: Burkholderiales bacterium (assembly GCA_050741115.1). Lineage (GTDB taxonomy): Bacteria > Pseudomonadota > Gammaproteobacteria > Burkholderiales > SG8-41 > SG8-41. Next base: position 4,063 of record JBOIEM010000045.1, on the reverse strand, counting down.
CCTTGCCAGCGGCCTCTACTTGCCGTTTCTCGCGAACCCACCGGTATTCGACGACCTCGGCTTCTTCTCCGGGCGGCTCTTTTCGTATTACGCGACGCACCCGCTCGGCCTCGATCTGCGGCTGCCGCCTTATTTCTCGCTCGCCATCGTCCAGGTCGTGTGGGGAAGCATGGAGGCTCATCGCGTGGCGGGCCTCGTATTCCATGGCGCGTGCGCCCTGGCGCTCTATAAGCTGATCTATGACCTCCAGCAGTACGCCATGTCGCGCTCTGCCGCACCGCCGGCGGCGGGCCTGGCAGCGCACGCGCCGGCGTTCATCGCCGCAGCCGCGTTCGCCATCCATCCCGTGGCCGTCTATGGCGCTGGCTATCTGATCCAGCGCATGACGGTGTTCGCGACGCTGTTTTCCCTGATCTCGATCGTTTTTTACGCACGCGGGCTCGCGCGCCGTAGCCACGTGGACGCGATTTCCGCCGCGCTCCTCTATTCCCTCGCCGTCCTGTCCAAGGAAACCGCCGTCACGGCTCCGGCCGCGGCTGTCGCCGCCGGCCTGATTGTCGCGGTGGAACGGCGTTTTGCGCTGCGCCATGCCGCGCTGTATCTCACGTGCTGCGTCCCGGCTGCCGCGCTGGTGGTCTTGCTCGTCAAAGAGAAGATCGGCGCGACCTACGAGTCGGACTTCGCAGTCGTGTCAGCACAGATCGTCCAGGCCGGGGCGTCCGCGGTCATGGGATCACCCTGGCTGGAGAGCGCCCTGACGCAGGCAGGACTCTTCTTCCGCTACCTCGCGCTGTGGATCTTCCCCGATCCCGGCGCCCTGTCCTTCGACGTTCGCGTCGATTTTGCCGGCGCCTGGCCACCCGCGCTGGCGTTGCTCGCCGTGGCGGGATTCGCAGGTTACGGCCTGCTCGGTCTGTACCTTCTGCGCCGGGAAGGCATGGCGCGCGTGGCGGGGTTCGGGCTGCTTTTCCCGTGGATCCTGTTCCTCCCCGAGTTCACCACGGTCCGCTTCCAGGAGCCGTTCGTCCTCTACCGCAGCTACCTGTGGGTGCCGGGCCTGCTGGTGCTCGCCGCTTCGGGTCTCGCCCGGGTCCCCGGCCGCGTCGCCATCGCGACCGCGTTTGTGGTTCTACCGCTCCTGTTCTACCAGGCGCACGGGCAACTGCGCACCTTTTCCAGCGGCCTCGCGCTGTGGGAGGATGCCGCCGCCAAGCTGCCCCGCCGCGCCGTCCCGGGGGGCTCGCGGACGCTCTACAACCTGGGCCGCGAGTATCTCTACCGGGAGCGCGCCGGCGAGGCGATTGCGGTCGCCGAGCGCTGCCTGGCGGAGTATCCCGCCACCTACGATTGCCATATGGCGCGCGCCTCGATTCACCTGCATCTGGAGGAATACCGGCTGGCGCTGCCGCATCTCGCCCGCGCCATCTCGCTCCGCGCGAAATCCGGCACCGCGCGGAACCACGTCGGCATTGCGCTGGAGAACCTCGGCTGCCTGGACGAGGCGAAAGTACAGTATCGGCTCGCCGCCCGGCTCGGATATCAGGGCGCGGCCCACCGGCTCGGCCGCCTCGAATCTCCCGGCAGCGGTCTGCTGCCTCCCATCGAACCCAAGCCGCGCACGGATGCGTGCGACGAGCCCGTGCTCGCGGAGCCGCCGCGCGGCTGAGCTGCGACGGCCCCGGCCGCGGCCGGAAGTTCAGTTCAGGTTGGCGACGTAACTCACGTGCGGGGGTATCGGGGTCCCGCGGTAGAGTGGCGTTCCGAACTTGTGCCAGATTCGCAGCGCTTCGTCGTGTTCGCCGGCGGCGCGCGCGCCGACCATGGCGGTGAGGAGCAGGTAGCGCCCGAAGTCGTCTCCTCCATCCACCGCTCCCTGCTCGAGAAGCGCGCGCGCGCGCGTCAGCATGGCGCGCCCGTCGCGCGCCGCGATCGCAGCGTAGACCTCCAGCCGCTCCCGCACGCGGGGCGCAAGCTTTCCGGGAGCGCAATCGAGCCAGCGCCGTTCGATCCAGAGCGCGCGGCGCAGCTCCGGGGAGAGCCTGGAGAGCGTCAATTCAGCCGCGCCGTGCAGCTGCTCGATCGCCGCCTTCGATGGTGCGGCGCCGCACAGCGCATTGCGCTGCTTCAGCACGAGCAACGGCAGGACGGCACGCGGCTCGTTGGAGGCGAGGGGATTTGCCGAGCGATCAAGGAGGCGATGCGCCAGCTCGAGCCCCGCGGAGCGGGTCCGCAAGTTTAGGGACGGAACGTAGACCGGTACCGGCTGGTTCAAGTAGGCCTCCGCCGTTCCGTTGACCATCTCCAGGATCGGCAACGGCGATACCAGGAGGCCGGGAAGGGTCGTGGCGAAGCTGTTATGAAAGCGCGCACGCGGCGCCTCAAGCTGCACGACGGGGCGGTAGTCGGAGTTGACCGGGGCCGCGAGCGGCGCGAAAAGACGCGCGATCTCGCGCTTGGCGCCGACCCTCAGCGCCGCGATCTCCTCGGAGCGCGTGATGCCGAGGCGCTTCAGCTGGTCCAGGAACGCCGTTTCGCCCGCGGGCAGCGGGCCGGGGCGGGGAACGCTGCCATCCGCGACGGCAACGACGATGAGATCCACCCCGTTCATCTCGTAGATCTCGTAATCCGCGAAGTTCTCGCCCAGGGCCGCCAGTATCGAGCCGAGCAGGCGGTCGTTGAACTCGTAGGTCTGCAGCCACTGTACCAGCAGGCCGCCTGGCGCGAGATAGCGCTTCACGTCACGGTACCACTCGGTCGTGAACAGGCCCGCCACGCCGTTGACCCAGGGGTTGGACGGCTCCGAAATGATCACGTCGTAGCGCTTGCCGTGGCGGGCAAAGAAGCCCTTGGCGTCCTCGAAGACAATGTTGCTGCGCGGGTCGCGGTAGGGCCGGATGACGCGCGGGATGAAAGCGCGCGCCCCGGACACCATGGCCGGCTCGATCTCGACCGTGTCCACCTGCCGCGGCGCGCTGTGGGACAGCAGCGCCTCGGCGGTGAGCCCCGAGCCGAAGCCGATGTTGGCGTAGCGCGCCGCCTCGGGCTTCATCAGCAGAGGCAGCGCGGCGGCAATGACCATCGTGTACTCGTCTCCGGTGGGATCGCGGTCGGGATCCATCTGGATCGCCGCGTCCGGCTTGCCGTTGGTGATGATACCGACCGAGTTGTTGGTGTGGCGCCGCACCGCGACCGACGCCGTCTTGCCATCGCGATAGAAGAAGACCTCGCTGTCAGCGTGCGTCGCGACGCCGTAGCGGAACACGCCGGACGAAAGCCGCCCGGGGTCGAGCACGCCGGCACGGGCGGCAGCCGTCGCGGCGAGCATGCCCACGATGAGGGCGGCGAAGGCGTGCATGCGGCGCAGCGCCGCTTGCGAATAGCGTAGCAGCCACGTCCCGAGCAGGATATCCGCCGCCGCGCCGAGCACCAGCGCAAGCTTCATGCCGGCTTCCGGCACGAGCACGTGCACGGCGAGCAGGACCCCCGCGATCGCGCCCAGCGTGTTGGACGCGTAGATCTGGCCGATGGCGCGCTCGCCGTGCCCGCCGCGCAGCAGAACGTAGGTGAACAGCGGCAGCGTCATCCCGGCGAGGAAGGTCGCCGGCAGCATGACGGCGAACGCGATGGCGTGGCTGAACAGGTTGAAGAACGGGTAGCTCTCTTCTGTGCGCTGCAGGACGCGCAGCGCCCACGCCATCCAGTCGAAGCTCGCGTGGTAGACGAAGACGGTGGCGAGCGCGGCCAGCCCCATGGCGAGCTGCACCATGCCCGAGAAGCGCACCGGGTCGGCGATGCGGTCGATGCGCCGCCGGATCCACCATCCTCCGAGCGCGAGACCGGTGATGAAGGCCGAAAGCATCAGCTCGAACGCCTGGAACGAGGACGAGAGCACGAGCGAGAGCATCCTGATCCACGCGATCTCGTAGACGAAGGAGGCCGCGCCGGTGATGAACGCCGCGACGAGGAACAACCGCACCAGGTAGGTGCTGGCGGGAGCCGCGCCGGCGACGGGCACAGCCGCGGGCGGCTGCGGCTCGCCCGCCCGCGCGAGGGCGAGCACGGC
>JBOIEM010000044.1:0-8568 GCA_050741115.1 Burkholderiales bacterium | reverse complement strand
CTGCCCACCTCGCGCACCGCCCGCTTCTCTTCGCCGCTCGGCGTCTACGATTTCCAGAAGCGCTCGAGCGTGATCCGGGTCTCGCGCGAGGCTGCGCGCGGGCTCGGCGCCGTCGCCGCGACGCTCGCGCGCGGCGAGGGGCTCGCCGCGCACGCCAAGTCGGCCGAATACCGGATGAAGGACCACGACGCCAAGCCGCAAAGCCGCAAAGCCGGAAAGTAGGAAAATAGGTTCAATCTCATTTCCTCTTTGCGACTTCGCGCCTTTGCGTCAAGGTTTCAGCGCTGTCATGCCGAAGACACCCGAAGAAATTATCCGCGACGAGATCCGCGCGCTGGCCCCCTACCACGTGCCGGAGGCGACCGGCATGGTGAAGCTCGATGCCATGGAGAATCCGTACCCCCTGCCGCCGGAGCTGCGGAGCCGCGTCGCGCGGCTGGTCGAGCAAGCCGCATTGAACCGCTATCCCGATCCATCCGCGCCCGCGCTCAAGGAGCGGCTGCGCCGGGCCTTCGGCGTGCCGGACGGGATGGAACTGCTTCTGGGCAACGGCTCGGACGAGCTGATCCAGACGCTCGCGCTCGCCACCCGCAAGCCGGGAGCCGCCGTCCTCGGCGTCGAGCCGTCGTTCGTAATGTTCCGCATGATCGCGACCGCTGCCGGTGCGCCCTATGTCGGCGTCGACTTGCGCGATGACTACGCTCTCGACATCGAGAAGCTCCTGGGCGCGGTCGAGCGGCACCGGCCGAGCCTGATCTTCATCGCGTACCCCAACAATCCGACCGGCAACCTGTTCGACGCCGGATTGATCGGGCGGGTCATCGAGGCGGCACCGGGCCTGGTCGTGATCGACGAGGCGTACCACGGATTCGCCGGTCAGAGCTTCCTGCCCCGCCTTGCCCATTACCCGAACCTGCTGGTCATGCGCACTCTGTCCAAGCTCGGGCTCGCGGGCATACGGCTGGGCGTATTGATGGGCGCGGAGCGCTGGATCCGGCAGCTTGACAAGCTGCGTTTGCCTTATAATGTGAACACGCTCACGCAGCTCATCGCGGCCGTCGTGCTGGAGTACGGTTCGGTGTTGACAGATCAGGCCGCGGCGATCAAGCTTGAGCGAGGTCGCCTGTTGCGCGAGCTGCAGCGGGTGCCCGGAGTGACAGCGTATCCGAGCGACGCCAACTTCATACTGTTCAGAGTCAGCCACGCGGAGCGCATTTTCGACGGACTGAAACGACGCGGAGTACTGATCAAGAGTCTCCACGGTTCTCATCGCCTGCTCGCGGGTTGCCTGCGGGTGACGGTCGGCACGCCGGATGAGAACACCGCCTTCCTTACCGCATTGACCCAGGCCCTCCACGCTTGAACCCCACGCCTGTTTCGCTCACGGCGCGCCCGTCCCGTCGTCAGCACGGCCATGCGTAAATCGGAAGTCACCCGCAGCACGAACGAGACGCGCATCGGCGTCAAGCTGAACGTCGACGGCACCGGCAAGTCCAACATCGCGACCGGAGTGCCGTTTCTCGACCACATGCTCGAGCAGGTCGCACGCCACGGCGTGTTCGACCTCGAAGTGTCGGCGAACGGCGACCTGAAGATCGACGCGCACCACACCGTCGAGGACGTGGGCATCACGCTCGGCCAGGCCTTCGCCAAGGCGATCGGCGACAAGAAGGGCGTGCGCCGCTACGGGCACGCCTACGTGCCGCTCGACGAGGCGCTGACGCGCGCCGTGGTGGACCTCTCGGGGCGGCCCGGCCTCGAGTACCACATCGAGTTCACGCGCGCGCGGATCGGCGAGTTCGACGTCGACCTGGTGCACGAGTTCTTCCAGGGCTTCGTCAATCACGCGCAGGTGACGCTGCACGTGGACAACCTCAAGGGCACGAACGCCCACCACCAGGCGGAAACGGCGTTCAAGGCGTTCGCGCGCGCGCTGCGCATGGCGATCGAGACCGACGCGCGCGTGACGGACGTGCCTTCCACCAAGGGCACCCTCTAGAGCGGGCGCCGTCATGATCGACGTCGCCGTCGTCGATTACGGCATGGGCAACCTGCGCTCGGTGGCGAAGGCGATCGAGCACGTCGCCCCGCGGTTGAGGATCGAGGTGACGAGCGACCCGCGGCAGGTGATGCGCGCCGCGCGCGTGGTGTTCCCGGGCCAGGGCGCGATGCCGGATTGCATGCGCGAGATGGAGGCGCGCGGACTGCGCCAGGCGGTGCTGGAAGCGGCGGGCGCGAGGCCCTTTCTCGGCATCTGCATCGGCCTGCAGATGCTGTTCGAGTCGAGCGAGGAGGGCGATACCCCCGGGCTCGCGCTGCTGCCGGGACGGGTGCGGCGCTTCCCGGCGGCAAGCATGGTGGACGACCGGGGCGCGCGCCTCAAGGTGCCGCACATGGGATGGAACGAGGTGCGGCAGACGGACGAGCATCCGCTGTGGAAGGGGATCCCGCAGGGGAGCCGCTTCTATTTCGTGCACAGCTATTTCCCGGTGCCCGGCCGCCGCGAGCTGACCGCCGGCGAGGCGCGCTACGGCGTGCCGTTCACGTGCGCGGCCGCGTGCGCCAACGTCTTTGCCGTGCAGTTCCACCCGGAAAAGAGCGCGGATGCGGGCCTGAGGCTGCTCGCCAATTTCGTGGAGTGGCGGCCTGCGGCGCCGCATGCCTCGCGCAGCGCCGCGGCATCGCCGGCCGCATAGGGTCATGCTGCTCATTCCCGCGATCGACCTCAAGGACGGCAAGTGCGTGCGCCTGAAGCAGGGCGCGATGGACAAGTCCACCGTCTTTTCGGACGACCCGGCGGCGATGGCCGAACGGTGGCTGAAGCTCGGCGCGCGCCGGCTGCACGTCGTCGACCTGAACGGCGCGGCCGCCGGCCGTCCCCGGAACGAGACGGCGGTCAGGGCGATCACGGCAACCGTGGGCGACAAGTTGCCGATCCAGCTTGGCGGGGGCATCCGCGATCTCGACACGGTGGAGCAGCTGCTCGATTCCGGAGCGAGCTATGTCATCATTGGCACCGCGGCGGTGAAGACGCCCGGGTTCCTGCATGACGCTTGCACCGCGTTTCCCGGGCACGTGCTGGTCGCTCTCGACGCGAAGGATGGCAAGGTCGCGGTCGACGGCTGGTCGAAGCTGACCGGTCACGAGGTGCTCGATCTCGCCCGGAAATTTCAGGACTATGGCGTGGAGGCCATCATCTACACCGACATCGGGCGCGACGGGATGCTGACCGGCGTCAATATCGCCGCCACCGTGGCGCTGGCAAAGGCGCTGACGGTGCCGGTGATCGCGAGCGGCGGCATCACCAGCCTGGAGGACATCAAGTCCCTGTGCGCGGTCGAGCACGAGGGCATCACCGGCGCGATCACCGGCCGCGCCATCTACGAGGGCAAGCTCGATTTTGCGAAGGCCCAGAAATTGGCCGACGAACTCAGCGCCAAAGGCGCCGAAGGCAGAAGGCGGAAGGCAGAAGGATGAAGTGAAGGCTTGCTTGACCCGCTTGCGCCGTCATCCTTCCTCCTTGATCCCTTCAACCCGCATGGGCCTTGCGAAGCGCATCATTCCCTGCCTCGACGTCACCGCCGGGCGCGTGGTGAAGGGCGTCAGGTTCGTCGGCCTGCGCGACGCCGGCGACCCGGTCGAAATCGCGCGGCGCTACGACGAGCAGGGCGCTGACGAGCTCGCGTTCCTCGACATCACGGCATCGAGCGACGGGCGCGACCTCATCGTGACCGTGGTCGAGGCGGTCGCGGCGCAGGTATTCATCCCGCTTACCGTCGGCGGGGGCGTGCGCACGGTGGAAGACGTGCGGCGGTTGCTCAACGCGGGCGCCGACAAGGTCAGCATCAACACCGCCGCGGTGCAGAGGCCGCAGCTCGTGGAGGATGCGGCCGGACGCTACGGCTCGCAGTGCATCGTCGTGGCGGTGGATGCGAAGCGCGCACCGGGCGCGGGCGCCGCGCGCTGGGAGGTGTACACGCACGGCGGCCGCACCGCGACGGGGCTCGACGCGCTCGAATGGGGCCGGCGGATGGAAGTGGCCGGCGCCGGCGAGATCCTGCTCACCAGCATGGACCGCGACGGCACCCGCAGCGGCTTCGACCTCGAGCTGACCCGCGCCTTTTCCGATGCGCTGACGATCCCGGTGATCGCGAGCGGCGGGGTGGGCAGCCTGGAACACCTCGCGGAGGGCATCCTGCAGGGCCGTGCCGACGCGGTGCTGGCAGCGAGCGTGTTCCACTACGGGGAGTACACCGTGCGCCAGGCCAAGGAGCACCTGGCGCGGCGGGGCATCGAGGTCCGCCTATGAGGGGTGAGTAGTAGAATCCGGGGCGTGAGGCACGAGTTCCCGATCACGCGTCACCCATCACTCATCACGGCGAAGCCATGAAGGACGACTGGCTCGACAAGGTCAACTGGGCGCAGGACGGGCTGGTGCCGGCGGTGGCGCAGGAGACCGGCAGCGGCAAGGTCCTCACGGTGGCGTGGATGAACCGCGAGGCGCTCGGCAGGACGGTGCAGAGCGGGGAAGCCCACTATTGGTCGCGTTCGCGCGGGAAGCTGTGGCGCAAGGGCGAGTCGTCCGGCCACGTCCAGAAGGTGAAGTCCATCCGCCTCGACTGCGACGAGGATGTGATTCTGCTCGAAGTGGAACAGATGGGCGGCATCGCCTGTCATACCGGCCGGCACAGCTGCTTTTTTCAGCGGCTCGACGGCGACCGGTGGGTGGTGACCGAGCCCGTGCTCAGGGACCCCCGGGATATCTACAAGCGATGATCGACGCAAACTTGCTCCACCGGCTGGCACAGGTGATCGCCGACCACAGGCAGGGCGATCCGTCCGCCTCTTACGTCGCGAGCTTGTTCGCGAAGGGCGAGGACGCGATTCTGAAGAAGGTGGCGGAGGAGGCCGCCGAGGCGGTGCTCGCCGCCAAGGGCGGTGATAAACTCAGCATCGTGCGCGAAACCGCGGACCTGTGGTTTCACAGCCTGGTGCTGCTGGCCTGGCACGGCCTCGCGCCCGAGGACGTACTGGCGGAGCTGCGGCGCCGCGAAGGAATTTCCGGAATCGAGGAGAAGAAGTCCCGCGCTTGAGCGGGGCTTCTCGAGGAGAAGGACGATGGGCTCGCTAAGCATCTGGCACTGGGTGATCGTGCTGCTGGTGGTGGTGCTGATATTCGGCACCAAGAAGCTGCGCAATATCGGCGCCGATCTCGGCAGCGCGGTGAAGGGCTTCAAGGACGGCATGAAGTCGGAGGAAGACAAGTCCGCGCAGGCCAAGGCGGAGCTCCCGTCTGCCACTGGCCAGACCATCGAAGGCCAGGCCAAGAAAGAGACTCCCAAGACGTAGCGCCCGGCGAGAGACGATAGGCGAGAGGCGGGGGCCCAACCCGGTTTCGAGGCTCGCCCGCCCGCCTCTCTTCTTTCGTCTTTCCGCTCTCGACCATGTTCGACATCGGCTTCTCCGAGCTGCTCGTCATCGCGATCGTGGCGCTGATCGTGATCGGCCCCGAGCGCCTGCCCGGGGTCGCGCGCACGCTGGGACACCTGTTCGGGCGGATGCAGCGCTACGTCAACGACGTCAAGGCCGACATCTCGCGCGAGATGGAGCTGGAGGAACTGAAGAAGATGCAGTCGAGCATGGAGGACGCGGCGCGCTCGATGCGCGACTCGGTCGAGCGGGAAGTCTCGGCCGCCGAGGGCGAGATCAACAAGCTTGCGCAGGACGCGCAACCCGTACCCGATCCCGGCTCGGACGCGGCGCCCGCCGCGCCGCAGCCGGCCCCGCGGCAGAGCGAGCTGGCGCTGGACACGAACCCGTCGGCACCCGCGCAGAAACAGGGTTGACGTCGGGGAATGACCGAAGACACCTTCATCTCCCACCTGATCGAGCTGCGCGACCGGCTGCTGCGCATGCTGATCGCGGTGGGCGTGGTGTTCGTGCTCCTCTTCCCGTTTGCCTCCGAGCTCTACGATCTTCTCGCGTATCCGATGATGCGCGCGCTGCCGGAAGGCTCGAAGATGATCGCAACCGGGGTCGTCACCCCGTTCCTCATACCGGTCAAGGTCGCCGCGATGGTGGCGTTCTTGGTGGCGCTGCCCTACGTGCTCTACCAGGCGTGGGCGTTCGTCGCGCCCGGCCTCTACGCCCACGAGCGGCGCCTGGTGATGCCGCTGGTGGTCGCGAGCACGGTCCTCTTCTTCGTGGGGGTGGCGTTCTGCTATTTCTTTGTGTTCGGCGTGGTGTTCGATTTCGTCTACAAGATCGCTCCTAAGAGCATCTCGGTCGCGCCCGACATCGAGAACTACCTGAATTTCGTGATCACGCTATTTCTTGCGTTCGGGGTGACCTTCGAGGTGCCGATCGCGGTGCTGATCCTGGTGCGCATGGGGGCGGTCACGATCGAGCAGCTCAGCAGCATCCGTCCCTATTTCATCGTGGGCTCGTTCGTGGTCGCCGCCATCGTCACGCCCCCGGACGTGCTTTCGCAGCTGCTGCTCGCGATCCCGATGTGCCTGCTCTACGAAGTCGGAATCTTCGCTGCGCGGCTGTTCGGCAGATCGGGGCAGCGCGGGGACGGCGCCGCGAAGCTCCCGGAAGCCGGAGGGGAGCGCGGGCCCTGAGTCAGCGTTGACTTTTGCGTTGCTGCGGGAGCGGCCGCCGTCCGACGGTGACGGCGACGTCGGTTTCGGCCTGGTTGCGCGAGAGCTTGATGACCGCCTTCTGGCCAGGCGGCAGCGCGGCGATCAGGTTGAGCATGGTGGTGGTATCGGCGATCGGCCGATCGTTCACGGCGAGCAGGACGTCGCCGGGCTTGATTCCCCCCCTGTCGGCGGGGCTGCCGCGCTCGACCTGCGTGATCAGCACGCCGCGCGATGCGGGCAGTTTGAACGATTGCGCCAGCTCCGCCGTGATGTCCTGCACCCCCACCCCGATCCAGCCGCGCGTGACCGACCCCTTCTGGACGATCTGCTCCATCACCTGCCGCGCGATCGACACCGGGATGGCGTAGCCGATGCCCATCGAGCCGCCGGTCTGCGAGTAGATCGCGGTGTTGATGCCGACCAGTTTGCCGCCGGCGTCCACCAGCGCCCCCCCCGAGTTGCCCGGGTTGATCGCCGCGTCGGTCTGGATGAAATTCTCGAAGGTGGTGATGCCGAGATGGCTGCGTCCGAGCCCGCTCACGATCCCCAGGGTGACGGTCTGGCCCACGCCGAAGGGATTGCCGATGGCGAGCACAACGTCGCCCACGCGCAGCTGGTCCGGTTGCGCAAAGCTGATGGAAGGCAGCTTCTCCAGCTCGATCTTCAACACCGCGAGGTCGGTTTCGGGATCGGTACCGACCACGCGCGCCCGCACCTTCCGCGCATCGGCGAGCGCGACTTCGATCTGGTCCACGGACTCGACCACGTGGTGGTTGGTGAGGATGTAGCCGTCCGCGTTCACGATCACTCCCGAGCCGAGGCCCTCGCGGCGCTGCGGGCCCGTATCCTGCGGGTCGCCGAAGAAGTAGCGGAACAGGGGGTCATCCATGAATGGGAGGCGCGGCCGCTTGACTTCCTGGCTGGTGAAGATGTTGACCACCGCCGGCATCGCCTGGCGCGCTGCTTCCCGGAACGAGGTGGCGGCCTGCGCCGGCGCCGCCACCTGCGGCTCCCTCACGGTGACCACGCTGTTGCGCGTGTTCCAGGCGAGGAGATCGGGGCGCAACGTCGAGACGACGAACAGCACGGCCAGGCAGACGGTGGCGGTCTGCGCGAATATGAGCCAGAACTTCCGCATCGGGTGAAGGAGGGGGGGCGGCCGACGAAGCGAGATTCCTGCTAGCCCGAATCATAGCAAAACACGATCGCAGGCTCGTAACGGCAGCGTCGGCCCTCGTCGCGCATTTGCGTTCGGGCGGCGAGCGCGGTCAGCGCTGAATACCGTTGGCCCATGGCGCGCCCTTCCCACCTCCGACCCTGAATCGCCGGCCCCCCCATAACTTGCTGATCATACGGAGTTTTTTCATGTTTTGCTTCAAATCCCCTGCGGGCTTTGTGTAGAATGGCGGTTTTTCCGGGGCGGGGAATAATCGTATGGCAGACAAGGAGTTGGATCAGGGCAAGCGGCGTTTTCTCGTCGCCGCCACCGGCATTGCGGGTGGCATCGCCAGCGCCGCCGCCGCCGTGCCGTTCGTCGCCAGCATGCTGCCTTCGGAGCGCGCCAAGGCGGCCGGCGCGCCGGTCGAGGCCGACATCGGCAATCTCGCCCCCGGTGAAATGACGCGTGTCGAATGGCGCGGCAAGCCGGTGTGGATCGTGCGGCGCACGCAGGAGATGCTGGAGACGGTCAGGCAGAACGACGGCAAGGTCGCCGATCCGAAGAGCGAGCGCAGGAAGGAGCTCACGCCGGAATACGCGCGCAACGAATTCCGCTCGATCAAGCCCGAGTACCTGGTTGTGGTCGGCATTTGCACGCATCTCGGCTGCTCGCCGGTGGACAAGCTCAAACCGCAACCGGAGCCGTTCGACGCGAACTGGAAGGGGGGATTCTACTGCCCGTGCCACGGCTCGCTGTTCGATCTCG